>NZ_QFGB01000015.1:0-79400 GCF_004369245.1 Pelotomaculum sp. FP
TTAAGGTTGAGTACGTTAACCCAAAACATACCAGCCAGAAATGCCCTGTATGTGGAGAACTCAATAAAGCTATTGATAGAAAATACAGATGCGGTTGTGGATATAAAACACATCGCGACAGGTTAGGAGCGATTAATATCATTTCTGCAACTGTGGCAGATGGTAACAGTCTGTCAGCCTGGTCTGCTATATGCACTGGACTAGGATGGGCTGATGGCACAGCCTGAACTTGGGGTCATACTCCGATAGCAGAAATGCACTTCGGTTTAATCACCCAAGAATCCCACGGCTTCAGCCGTGCGGAGTGTCAACCATACCTATACTGATCAATTGAGATAGAAATTGATTGGCGCTAACACCTTCTTATTTGGCAGTCTCAACTATTTTTCTGTGCAGGCTTGTTGGAATCCTTCGAGAAATACGTCCATTATATCTTCACTGCTTGATGGTTCCGGTATAGATAAGCGGTTCTCAAAAGCTGCTTTAATCCATTCACTTTTGGCAATAATGGAATCATTAATAGCTTCCTCTATTGTATCACCTGTGCCAACACAATAACGAAGGTCGGGATATTCAACAATAAAACCGCTATCATCGAGATCAGGTCTTACGGTAAAAGGATAGGAAAGATTGAGGTAATAATTCAGATTTTTATCTTTTATCGGCTTATCAATTAGTTTTTGCCTCCAGCTCAACAGCTATCACCTCTCTATAACATCATAAATGATGTCAAAAACAATGTAAATATAATCCAAGAACTGCTAATTTGTGCCTTGAAGAGAAAAAAATTTTTTCGAGAAAGATCCGTATCCTGAAACTTTTTAATTTTTCCCGTGTATTGGATAGTAGCGGTTGGAAGGGGGGCGCTCCCTTGGATATGGATGATCACCAGGTAATCAGCTTGTGCCGGGAAGGACGGGAAGAGGGTTACCGCCAGTTGCTGGCCCGGTATGAGGGCTATATCTACAGCTTATGCTACCGTCTGACCGGAAACCGGGAAGACGCCCTGGACTTAACACAAGAAACTTTCATAAAAGTGATCAACGGTCTGAACGGCTTTCAAATTAACCGGGCCTTTAAACCGTGGTTGCGCCAGGTAACTGTAAACGCATGTTACAACTTTTTAAACCGGCGGGTGCCTGCCGGTGTATCCCTCGAACAACCGCTTGATGAAGGCTTGACCCTGGCTGACGTACAGCCGGCAATTGAGGACCCGGCCCGGGAGGTGGAATGGCGGGACACCCGCCGTCTCCTTTGGGAGATGGTTGAACGGCTGCCGGCCTTGTACCGTCTGGTCCTGGTCCTTCGCCACCAGGAGGGAATGAGTTACCGGGATATTGCTGAGGTAACCAGGCTGCCTGAAGGTTCAGTTAAAACGTACTTATTTCGGGCCCGCCGGCGTTTGCGGCAGGGTATGGCGGAGCAATACGGCTGGGAGGGATAAAATGAACTGCAACCTGGAAAACTTGCAAGCATATATGGATAATGAACTGGATGACTTTGCCAGGCAGGAAATGCAAAAGCATTTTAACTCCTGCCGTTCCTGCCGCCGGGAACTGGCCCGCTTGAAGCTCATCTGGCTGGAATTGGCGGAAACGGAGACAGTTGCGCCTCCTCCCGAACTGCCTTACCTGCGCCAACAGGTAATAACTTCAACCATCCGCGGCCGGGCAGGAGAACAAAAAGACAGCGCCGGCATTTGGGATACGCTGGAGATGGCCTGGCAGCCGTTTTTATTAGGGGCCAGTTTTTTGCCCGGCGCAGGTCTGATTCCCTGGTTGAACCAGACTGTCAATCCGAAAATGCGCAAACCAGGCGCCATTTCTTTTAGCAAAAGTCTCTGGCAGTTT
The DNA here is from genome assembly GCF_004369245.1 of Pelotomaculum sp. FP. Classification (NCBI taxonomy): domain Bacteria; kingdom Bacillati; phylum Bacillota; class Clostridia; order Eubacteriales; family Desulfotomaculaceae; genus Pelotomaculum; species Pelotomaculum sp. FP. Next base: position 1,851 of record NZ_QFGB01000015.1, read on the forward strand.
GCCCGGAGAAATTTGACCAAGGGGGATAAGCCTTGACTCCGATCCTGGTAATTATGACAGCAGCTGCAGGCATGTTAGTCCTCCTGCTGATCATGCCTTTTGACTTTACAGGCCGGGGTGAATGGGGGGACATTAAATATATTGAGGCCAGGCTTAAGTGGGCCGGCGGACTGGCGGCGATAGGCTTCGCAGTACGGGAAGGTTCTTTTAATACTACACTGAGCATAGGCGGGCTGACGCTATGGCGGGGAGGGAAGAAGGAAAAAAGCTTACCGCACCCTGGAAAACAAAAAACGGTCAAAAAGAAGAATGATTTTAACTTGCGTAAAACAATTGAATTATTGAGCGACGGAGAACTGTTTAAGGCGGGTATAGCTTTTTTGCGCCGTCTGGTCAGGGCTTTCAGGTTGGATATGAAGCTGTCCGGCCGGTACGGTGCAGACGATCCCGCCCTTACCGGCTTATTAGCCGGACTGGTGGCTCTGATCAACGGGGACAGGATCAAGCTCAAGATGCAGCCTGTTTTTACGGAAGCTGTTTTTGAATTAAGAGGCGCCTTGCGGAGCAGGGTTATCCCTGCGGAACTGCTGGGCATATGTTTAACCTTGCTTTGGCAGAAGCCGGTCAGAAGAATATGGTTGTCCGTCATTAAAAACAAGATGAAGTTTAAAAAGGAGGCAGCGCAGCATGTTTAAGGAGAATGTCGAAGCTATTCTTTCCAGCCTGAACAACATGGTTTCAACCAAGACGATCATAGGTGAACCGATTATTCATGGAAACACCACCATTATTCCCATCCTCATGGCCAGTTTTGGCTTCGGCCTGGGCGACGGGGAAGGCAGCGAACCGAGCCGGGGCACCGGCAAGGGCAGCGGCGGCGGAGCCGGCGCCAAACTGTCGCCGACTGCTCTGATTATAATGCAGGGCGATGATGTAAAGATCTATTCCCTCGCGCAGAAGGGCACTATGGAAAAGCTGGCCGAACTGGTACCCGTGATAATGTCGAAAATGAAAAAACCCGGTGAGGACGACTAGGATACGAGGAGCATTATCAACAGGATGAATTGAAAGGTGTAAACCCGGGGGAGCGGCTACCGTAAGCCGCTCCCTTTTGATAAGAAGCGATTCCCATATCTATAAAGAATTTTGAAAAAGGGAAAAAGACTGAACAAATTTATCCAGTTGTTCTCATTAATTTATAGAAGATAATTTTCAATTGGTCTGATGTAAAAATAATATATAATCATTTAATTTAATTATATACGTCACTTTTTTGCCGGTAGGTGTGTTATTATTTAGTAGGCTGAAATTTTGTAAATAGTTAAGGAGGATGATACCTTGAGAAAGAGTTTGTTTTTTGTTGTTATGGTGACGTTGATAACCATGGTCCTGGCTGTCCCTGCTTTTGCCGCCGGGGAGGTACAACTGCAGGTTAACGGCGACACGGTACCTTCGCCTGACCTTTACCTTGACAACGATGTAACAATGATTTCTGCCGACACTTTTGCCCGTTTATCCGGCGCCGATTTCAGCGAAAACGGGGAAGTCTTCACCATTACCGAAAACGGGAAGGCCCTAGCCCTGACCAGCGGCAAAGATGAAGCCGTGCTCGGAGACCAACCCGTAGCGCTGCCTCGTGCGGCGGTTAAAACCAACAATGTTGTTTATGTCCCGCTCCGTGCGGTCAGCAGCGCTTTTGGTTTTGAAGTAGGCTGGGACGCAGAGAAATTGCTGGTGTCACTGACCAGGGAGGAGACCAGGGACGGCATGACCCCGCTTGAGCTCCTGGCCAAGTCCAATGCCGCCTGTCAGGCCGTTAACACCTATTCTATGGACGGTTCCTTCGACATAGACATGGAGATTATGGCCGACGGGAAGGTCATGGAAGACGCCCCTAAAAATCTGGGCATGTCGTTAACCGGTCAGATTCAGAGCGATCCCCTGCAAATCTATATAACGCAAAAGGTCAATGCCGACGAAGCCGGCCAAATCCCTGAGATGGCTGTGGAAATGTACATGGATGAAGAAAAAATGTACATGAAAATGCCCGGTCAGGAATGGCAGGCCATGGATCTGCCTTTCTCCCCGGAATTTTGGAAACAGCAGCAGGATATCCAGTCCGATCCGCTTAAGGCTGTCGCGCAGATGAAGGAAATGGGGATGCTGGTGAACTACGGCAACGACACGACAGTGGACGGCAAAGACTACTATGTGTTGAATGCTTCTCTGGATGTTGATAAGTTCATGGAGAATTTCCAGGAAATGTTCCAACAGGCCATGCAGGCTGCGTCCAGCGGGGCGGCACAGGAAAATCCGGCCGATATGCAGCAGGAGTTGCAAAAGGTAATGGAAAACGCCAACCTTGATTACTTCTACACAATTTTGATCGACAAGGAAACGCTGATTAGCGACATCATCAATTTCGATGCCAAGATGGATCTGACCATGGAGAACCCGGACCCTGACACCAACCCTGGCACCGACCAAAGCGGAGAGCAGGCTCCTGAGGAAATAAGGATTCGGTATGACATGAACGGTCAGTTTACCATCAGCGGTCTGGGCGAACCATTTAAAGCCCCCGTTATTGATGACAGCGTGAAAAACCCTGTTGAGTAAACCGGACCTGTAATTTTTCGTGACCGGCGGTCAGCCGCCGGATAAAACGCAGTCAATGAACCAACAAAAATTTATAGAAGATAATTTTCAATTGGTCTGATGTAAAAATAATATATAATCATTTAATTTAATTATATACGTCACTTTTTTGCCGGTAGGTGTGTTATTATTTAGTAGGCTGAAATTTTGTAAATAGTTAAGGAGGATGATACCTTGAGAAAGAGTTTGTTTTTTGTTGTTATGGTGGCGTTGATAACCGTGGTCCTGGCTGTCCCTGCTTTTGCCGCCGGGGAGGTCCAACTGCAGGTTAACGGCGGCACGGTACCTTCTCCCGCCCTTTACCTCGACAACGATGTAACAATGATTTCCGCCGGCGCTTTTGCCCGTTTATCCGGCGCCGATTTCAGCGAAAACGGGGAGGTCTTCACCATTACCGAAAACGGGAAGGCCCTAACTCTGACCAGCGGCAAAGATGAAGCCGTACTCGGAGACCAACCCGTAGCGCTGCCGCGTGCGGCGGTTAAAACCAACAATGTTGTTTATGTCCCGCTCCGCGCGGTCAGCAGCGCTTTTGGTTTTGAAGTAGGCTGGGACGCGGAGAAATTGCTGGTGTCACTGACCAGGGAAGAGACCAGGGACGGCATGACCCCGTTCGATCTCCTGGCCAAGTCCAATGCCGCCTGTCAGGCCGTTAACACCTATTCTATGGACGGTTCCTTCGACATAGACATGGAGATTATGGCCGACGGGAAGCTCATGGAAGACGCCCCTAAAAATCTGGGCATGTCGTTAACCGGTCAGATTCAGAACGATCCCCTGCAAGTCTATATAACGCAAAAGGTCAATGCCGACGAAGCCGGCCAAATCCCTGAGATGGCTGTGGAAATGTACATGGATGAAGAAAAAATGTACATGAAAATGCCCGGTCAGGAATGGCAGGCCATGGAGCTGCCTTTCTCCCCGGAATTTTGGAAACAGCAGCAGGATATCCAGTCCAATCCTCTTAAGGCTGTCGCGCAGATGAAGGAAATGGGGATGCTGGTGAACTACGGCAACGACACGACAGTGGACGGCAAAGACTACTATGTGTTGAATGCTTCTCTGGATATTGATAAGTTCATGGAGAATTTCCAGGAAATGTTCCAACAGGCCATGCAGGCTGCGGCCAGCGGGGCGGCACAGGAAAATCCGGCCGATATGCAGCAGGAGTTGCAAAAGATAATGGAAAACGCCAGTCTTGATTACTTCTACACAATTTTGATCAACAAGGAAACGCTGATTAGCGACATCATCAATTTCAATGCCAAGATGGATCTGACTATGGAGAACCCGGAACCTGACACAGACCCTGGCACCGACCAAAGCGGAGAGCAAGCTCCGGAGGAAATAAGGATTAAGTATGACATGAACGGGCAGTTTAACATCAGCGGTCTGGGCGAACCATTTAAAGCCCCCGTTATTGATGACAGCGTTAAAAACCCTGTTGATTAAACCGGACCTGTAATTTTTCGTGACCGGCGGTCAGCCGCCGGATAATACTTAGTCAATGAACTAACAAATGCCGGCGAAAGCCGGCGTTCATAAGGAAGTATTGTTAACAGGGAACGGTGCAGCCAGAGGGCTACGCCGGTTCTCTGTTTTTGCGCAACATTTCATCAGTTGGTTCGTGGATGTTCAGGATGCCCAGGCTGCCTATATGGTTTTTACAGATCAAGGAATACCCTTTCTAAACGATTACTCAATCTGCTAAGCAGCTCATTGGTGATCGTCCCAGCGTTTACCGCCACCTGCTCTGCTGTAATTTCTTCGGAGCCATCCTTACCAATCAGCGTGACAACATCACCCCTCTTTATATCAGGAAGCCCGGTAACATCGGCCATAAGCTGGTCCATACAGATTCGGCCAATAATCGGCGCACGGCACCCATGAATTAAAACATGGCCTTTCCCCGTGGAAAGGCTGCGCGGGAAACCATCTGCATAGCCAGTGGAAATGACAGCAACTTTCGTTTCTTGCTCCGCGACAAACTCCCGGCCATAGCCAACACTCTCTCCCGATTCAATCGTTCTGGCCAGGACAACCTTCGATTTCAAGGCTAAAACGGGCCTTAAATCCAATGAGCATTTGGTCTGTGCATCAAATGTGCTTAAAACGCCGTAAAGCGCAATCCCGATTCGGGCATAGCTGCATTGTAGTTCAGGATAATTCAAAACCCCGTAACTGCTTTGTATGTGGATTTTGGGAAGCTGAATGTGTTTTGCCTTTAACCTGTGCAGAAGCTCATAGAAATGCTGAATTTGTGCTTTGGTAAAAGCAACATTGCCGGTTTCCGTGCTATCCGACACACACATATGGGAAAAAATCCCCCTAACCTTAAGATTTTCACAGTCAAAGATAGAAGCTATTTCAGATACATGCCGATAATTTTCTCCCAGCCTGTTCATACCTGTATCCACCTTAATGTGAATCTGTATCGGTTTGCCGAAACGATTCAACTCCCGCGCGTGCTCCGCATCCACTACGGTTTGCGATAAGCGGTAGCGAAAAAGCTCGGAGGTTCTTGCTTCAGATGTATAGCCTAAGATAAGGATTTCCCCTTTCGTTCCTTTCCTGCGCAGATGGATAGCTTCATCAATCGTGGCAACGGCAACGGAATCAACACCGATGCGATTCAGATAAGCCGATATTTCGGCAGCTCCATGCCCATATGCGTTTGCTTTTATAACAGCCATGATTTCGCATCCGACAGGAAGCGCATCCCGCAGGACCTGTACGTTATGGCGCAGGTTGAGCATATGGATCTCGGCCCATACCCGATCCTGATGCCGTTGCCTAGAATTGGACTTATGGGTACGTTTCCTATTCAAAATCATGACAAGCACGATGGCAGCGGCAAAGGAGCCTGACGCAACGGCCAGATAATGAATGACACTGTTATCTATCAGTAGCCCTTGCAGCCCTGTCGCTTTCGCAAAACCACGAACTACCACGATAACCGCCGGATGAATCAGATAAATAAGCATGGATAGGTTACGCAGATATTTAAGGTTTTTCCCTTTCCAAAAATGCAGGCTCTGAAACAGAAAAAACATGCAGGGCAAAAGCATCAAATACATGCTGTCGTGCTTTGGAAGCTTAAGACTGTGCAGCAGCAGTCCTTCTGTGAGCATGAACACAAAGGACACCGCAAGTCCAATTAAGCAGGTTTTCAGAGGTATCCTTTTCGTCTGTCTTGCAAGCAGCGCACCCAGCATGAAGAAAACAGGGGCGAAAAACAAGCCGTTTCGCGTGTAGTCGGAAAACCAAAACAAGTTCTGGTAAACTGCTTTTAGAAACGGAATTTTTTCAGAAATACCGTAATAGCTGTCACCGAATAGCCCAACGATATACAAAATCAGGCTGATGATAAATGCCTGTCTGGATGGCAGCCTTTTCAGCAATAGCCAAGTAATGCAGGCGCCAAAGATGGCTGCCGGAAGATACCACAAATGATAAAACGTACCGTCAAAAACAATGTCTTTCAGGAGATTGGGCAAGCACCTCCATTCTCCCAGTGTTCCCGCATAGATATTCAGCGGCAGATAGAGCAGGATGGCGATGCCGTATAGGAAAGCAGTCTTTTTCAAAAGCACCGCCAATCCATAGAAATTCAGCTTTTCTGCTTCCGTTTTTGAAAACAGGAAAAACCCTGAAACCATAAAGAAGAAAGGAACCGCAACACGGGCAAGAACCCTGGTTAAAACAAAATCGGCTGTTTCATTTAATCCCGCCAGGGGCGATGTATGAATCGCAACTACAAGGAAGGCTGCTATCACCCTGAAATAGTCAATGCCGGCGTATTCTTTTCTTTGAGGTATCGTCATCAGCGATCCCTCCATAAGGTCACCACAATGCCGTCCTCGTTGTTGCCTGAAACCTGATAAGGAACTCCATCGGAAATTTCTATAATCGCTTCATGATCACGCTGGACAGGAACATAGAAAATCTCAAAATCACGTCTATTGCGCTTGAAACGCAGGTGAGCGCCCCGGTAGGGGTATTGTTTCAGATAGTCCGTATATTCTTCCAGCGTCAACGCTCTTTCTTTCATCATTTGTGAATGGGGATACCCTACATAGCGGAAATGCCACGGTTCATGGGCAATGTGTGTAATCTGCTCACGCCCGGCCGGATAGCGTTCGGTAAATCCATATTGGATCGAGAACTCCCGAAAACGCCCGCAGATGCCGGTGTATGGAAAATCAGGGCGAATAACATCAATATCATCCTTGTTCTCGGCCAGATCAATCGCAAGGCCCGTCTGGTGTTCGCTGCACCCGGGAATGGCAACATATTTTCGGGTGAAATCCTCCCCGTGTTCATGCAGAGAATCCGCATAGATTGTCTGCTGTTCCCGCATGGTTCGATAGCCGCTGACCGGAACAATCTGATGCTCGCAGCCTAAAAAGGCCGTGACCTCCGCCAGCATTTTTGCGGCTTGCCTTTCCAAAAGAATATGCGTAGTATGGGGGCGCACGGATACAAGGCAATCCTTTGGCATATCGCCCCTAAAGGGATGCAATGGATTGACAAGGATCAAATTTCCTTTGGCAATGTCCGTCCTCCCAAATCGGAGCGTTCTCATGACTGCATCGCCAGCCTGATCAACTCATCTACAATCTGCTCAAAGGTCATCCCGATACCTTTTAGCATATTGGGGTAGCGGCTATGGGAGGTAAAGCCGGGAATGGTATTCACTTCGTTAAAGACGATTTCATTTTCAGGGGTCAGAAACAGATCCACCCGTGCAAAACCTGAACAGTTTAGCGTCTGATAAATGGTTGCTGCCGTTTGCTTGATACGATTTGCCGTATCTGCGTCAATGCGGGCGGGCATATGGATTTTAGAGGTTTTCAGCGTATATTTTTCCGTGTAGTCAAAGAAGCCTTGGGACAATTCAATTTCATCGACTTCGCCAATCGTAAGTGTTTCGTTGCCGAGCACAGCGCAGCCGACTTCAAAACCTGCAATGGCCTCCTCAATGATAACCTTATAGTCATGCCGGAAAGCCGCTTCAACCGCACCTGATAAATCACCCGCATTGTAAATCTTGGTGATCCCGAAGGATGATCCGGCATTGGCCGGCTTAACGAATAACGGGTATTGCAAATGAGCGGTCTGTTCTGATAACCTCTTAGCCGGGATTTGAGAAGGCAGGACAATGGAGTTGGGGGTTTTTATCCCCGCCAAGTGTGCCAGCCTGTGAGCAATATCTTTATCCATGCACAGAGCCGAACTAAGCGTCCCGCATCCAACACAAGGGATGCCTGCCATTGCAAGCAAGCCCTGGACCGTGCCGTCTTCGCCGTTTTTACCGTGCAGAACAGGAAACGCCACGTCAATGGGAATCGCCGTCGCCTTGCCGCCATCCAACACAAGCATGCCATGTGTATTGCGATCCGGTGAAATGACAGCCGGTACGCAGGAATCATGTTGCCGCCAGGTGTCGTTTTGAATTTGCCGGATGCCGCCACCATATTTCATCCATTCTCCTTGACGGGTAATGCCCAGCAGAATGACATGATACTTTTCAGGGTGAAGGTTTTCGATTACCGAACAAGCCGATTGCAAGGAAACCTCGTATTCGGTGGAATGGCCGCCAAACAAAACGGCTACTGTTTTTTGTTTCACAAAAATCACTCCTTTGGTCTGATCTTTCAAAAATACAAAAAGCCTGCCCTGATTCGGTAATTTCATCTTACCGAAGTCGGACAGGCAATATTGGAATTTTGGCTGATCAAAACCTTAAGAAAGACTTATGAAGAACTTATGATTTCCCTAAGATAGCTGTTTGCTTTTGCTCAACTCCAAATCTCCGGTTGGGAGAACAACGGTAAACGTTGTCTTGCTCACGTCGCTTTGGGCTGTAATCGTACCGCCGTGGGCGGTAACAATCTCTTTGGCGATTGCCAGGCCAAGCCCAGCGCCCCCTGTTTGTGAAGAACGTGAGGCATCCAGTCGAAAAAACCTTTCAAAGATGGTTTCTAATTTCTGTGGCGGAATGGGATCGCCCTTGTTTGCAAATTTTATTATGACGTCTTTCGCCTGCACGGAAGCTGTGATGTCAATGGTACTGCCGTCATAGCTATATGCCATCGCGTTTTTCAGAATATTATTAAACACACGCGAGAGTTTATCTGCGTCCCCCCATAAAACCAACTCATCCGGCGCTTGGACAATGGCCTGCTTGTTTTGCGGCGACAGCATCGGATAGAATTCATCCGCCATTTGCCGCAGCATAAAGGACAGGTTGATTTTCCCCTTGTTCAGCACGATAGAGCTTAGATTAAACCGTGTGATTTCAAAAAATTCATTGATCAGCTGCTCCAGACGATATGCTTTTTCCAGCGTAATGCCGGTGTATTTCGCTCGTTGCTCGGCCGGCATATCGGGCGCTTCATCCAGCAGGCTCAAATACCCGATGACGGAGGAGAGCGGCGTCCGGATATCATGTGCAAGATTTACGACCAGATCATTTTTGCGCTGCTCCGCTTCCCTTGCCTCACGCTCGTTTTTGAGGGCAGTCTTTTTGATCTGATTCATGCTGTCTTCAATTTCCCGAAGCTCTGCCGGAAGCTTGATGTCTATATCATCCGGCCGCACCAGAGCCGTGCTCGCTACGGCGATATCCTCAATATAACCGACTGTCCTGCTCCAATAAATATAAATGATGATCAGGACCATGACAAACCAAACCAGCGGGATTAAGAGGGTGGCATAATCCAAAAGTATATTTAAAAAATAATATAGGGGCGAGGGCTGCCAAGTGATGCTGTAACCTATATAGTAAGCGGTAACAATGATAGCCGCATACAGTACCGATGCCAGGATTTCCGTTCTTGCGCACCGAAAGATCGTCTTTTTCATAAATTCGGAACGAAACTGTTTATCCTTCAATTTTATAGCCGACCCCCCATACCGTTTTGATGTATTGCGGCCGTTCCGCGCTGTCGAGCATTTTCCCCCTTAGATGCCGAATATGCACCATTACGGTATTATTGCAGTTGGCAAAATACTTGTCGCCCCATACCTCGTGGAACAATTCTTCCGAGCTGACAACACGCCCCCGATTGGACGCCAGGACCCACAAAATAGAAAACTCTGTGGGAGTAAGGGAAAGCGGTTTTTCATTCAGTATGCATTCATGCTTGTCCTTATTTAATACCAAGCCGGAAAATACGATGGAATTTTCCTCCTGGCTCGGTTCAGCCGGATTGTATTTTGTAAACCTCCGCAATTGCGCCTTCACCCGCGCAACCATTTCAAGAGGCCGAAAAGGTTTTGTAATGTAATCATCCGCACCTAACGTAAGGCCGGTAATCTTGTCAATTTCTTCATCCTTGGCGGTTAGCATAATAATAGGGAAATTATGCTTTTCTCTGATTTGCTGGCAGATTGAAAAGCCGTTTACATCGGGAAGCATGACATCCAATATCGCTAAATCTATGTTCTCCTTCTCAATACATTGCAAGGCGTCATGTCCATTATAAAACTTAAGTACATTGTAGTTTTCGCTTTTTAGATATACTTCAATTAAGTCTGCAATAGACTGTTCATCATCTACCACCAGAATTTTTCCCATTATAATCCAATCAACCCCTTAAGCAGCAACAAAATACCATGATCAGTATCAAAAAACCGTCATTCATTTTGCTGTTTTCACTTATCAAATCCTTAAAATTATCTTAAGGCAAAACTTTTTTTCTGTTTTTCTCAATCTGCCATCGATAGGCCTTTTTGCATCCTTTGGGATAGCCCATGACCGGCCGAATCGCACACCGCCATCTATCCTATTTTCTTCACAGAGTCTTTATATCCTGCGTCCTGCAATAACCCATTTAATAGCAGCATCCCGATACCGTATTTACCGATTGTAGTGTTCAGTTTCGGGTAACGCCAAATCAGGCAGCAGGTAGTCTCCAACTTGTGAATAAATAATCTCTTACATTTGTTTTAGCTCCAATGCGTTTGTAGTTGCTGTTTCCAGCTTATTTACAATACCGTTTGACGACTATCCAATGTTTATTTGAGATTACTTCCTTATCATATCCCCGCCAAAGCCGGCGTTTTTGTTAATCCATATATGTATTGTATTATGGAACTGCATGGCGAATGAATTTGCCGGCAGCTGTGTTGGGCGGATTTTGTTCAAATTGTCAGTTGACATAGGTATATTCGTTATATAGGATTAGAATGATAGGCGTCAATTAACTAACATCTTCCATGCGGCCTGTTGGGCGGCGGGGTAAGTGGCGCCGGTATTAAAACGGGGAGGAGACTATAAGTGAAAAGAGTAATTTTTACAGTGTTGGCGGTACTTCTGGTTCTGGGCGCCGCCGGATGCGGCAGCAAGGAACAGTCATCGTCCGGACAACAGCAGTCTCAAAAGGTTGAGTTGGGTATTATTCAAATTGTGGAGCATCCGGCTTTAGACGCCGCCCGCAAAGGTTTCCTGGACGTATTTGCGGAAAACGGCTACAAGGATGGCGATAAGCTTGCTGTTGACTACCAGAATGCGCAGGGGCAGCAAGACAACCTGCAGACCATTGCCAACAAGTTAGCCCAGGACAAGAAGAGCCTGATCCTGGCTATCGCTACCCCTTCCGCCCAGGTCATGGCCGACAAGACGAGTGAGATTCCTATTCTGATAACTGCTGTGACCGACCCGGTAGAGGCAAAGCTCATCAAGAGCATGGACAAGCCGGATACCAATATAACGGGCACCACGGACATGAACCCGATTAAAGAACAGTTGCAGCTTATCAAGGATATCGTCCCCTCAGTAAAAAAAGTAGGCATCATTTATAACTCCAGCGAGATTAATTCCCAGGTGCAGGCAAAGGCTTGCAAGGATATAGCCCCCGAACTGGGGTTGGAGATCGTGGAAGCTCCGATTACTGCCAGCAATGAAGTGATGCAGGGCGCCCAGTCCCTGGTCGGCCGTTGTGACGCCGTCTACGTCCCAACCGACAACATGGTTGTGGCGGCCATCTCCAGCGTTGTCAAGGTGGGTGAAAGCAGCAAGCTGCCTGTCTTTGCCGCTGAGGAAAACTCGGTCAAGAGTGGCGCCATCGGCACTTACGGTATCGACTACTATAAGCTTGGACGCCAGACCGGTGAGATGGCCTTGCGTATCCTGAAAGGTGAGAAGCCGCAGGAAATGGCCATTGAGAGCCAGAAGGAACTGACCCTGACGCTGAATCCCGCAGCTGCCGCGCGCATGGGCGTGACGCTGCCTGAAGAGCTAAAAGCAAAGGCCACGCTGGTCGAGTAGCAAAAGCAACTTTTTAAACAGCAAAGGTGATAATATTGTCGTTGCACATTTGGATGGGCGCCCTGGAGCAAGGATTACTCTGGGGCTCCATGATCCTGGGGGTCTACCTGACCTTCCGGATCCTGAACTTTCCTGACCTCACGGTAGACGGCTCCTTTACCCTGGGAGCCGCGGTAGCTGCGCGCCTGATTCTTGGCGGCTGCGACCCGTGGCTTGCGACCATGGCCGCTGTCCTGGCCGGCGCCGCAGCGGGGCTGGTTACAGGACTGCTCCACACGCAACTGAAAATCGACCCCCTGCTTTCAGGTATTCTTGCCATGATAGCTTTATACTCTGTTAACTTGCGCATAATGGGTACGGCAAACCTGTCGCTGCTGCGCGTGGACACCATTTTTACCTCCGTCAGCGGTTTCACCGGCCTAAGCGCCTCAGCCCTTGCGCTGGGCGGCGCCGTCTCTCTGCTTGTGGTCATTGGCCTCTACTTTTTCCTGCAAACAGAAGTTGGTCTGGGGGTACGGGCGACCGGCGATAATCCCCAGATGATCCGCAGCCTTGGTGTTAATACCAACACCACCAAACTCATCGGGCTTTCCTTGAGCAACGCCCTTGTTGCCGTATCCGGGAGTCTGGTGGGACAATACCAGAGCTTTGCCGATGTCGGCATGGGCATCGGGATGATCGTCGTCGGCCTGGCCTCGGTCATCATCGGAGAAGTCCTGGTCCGCACTCCGACGATCTTCCGGGCGCTTGTGGCAGCCCTGGTCGGCTCAATCATCTACCGCGCCGTCATTGCCGGAGTCCTGCAATTGGGCATGCCGGCGACGGATTTAAAACTCCTCACGGCGGCTATAGTGACAGTCGCCCTGGCCTTCCCCGTTTTCCGGGCGCGTTTCCGCAAAATTCCGTTATCCCGGGAAAGGAGTGGTCAGAGTGCTTGAAATAAAAAACATCACCAAGGTCTTTCACCCCGGTGATATCAATGAAAAAACCGCCCTGCGGGACCTTTCCCTGCATCTTGCGCCCGGTGAGGTCGTTGCGGTGATCGGCAGCAACGGGGCCGGCAAGACCACACTGCTGAACGCCATAGCCGGTGTTTTTCAGATCGACGAGGGGCAAATGCTGATTGAAGGACAAGAGGTCGGCCGAAAGCCCGAGCATGTCCGGGCCGCTTATATCGGGCGCGTTTTTCAGGACCCCAATCTGGGTACGGCGGCAACCATGACCATTGAGGAAAACCTGGTAATGGCCCTGCAGCGCGGTAAGCCGCTGCGCCTGCGGCGGGGAACTGCAAAAAATAAGCGTGAACTGTTCCGCGAGCGCCTTGAGCCGCTTGGCCTGGGTCTGGAAAACAGGCTGACTTCCAAGGTCGGCCTTCTTTCCGGGGGACAGCGTCAGGCGTTGACGGTACTGATGGCAACCATCGCCAGACCAAAGCTCCTGCTTCTTGACGAGCACACCGCTGCGCTCGATCCAAAAACGGCAGCGGTGGTGCTGGACCTGACCACCAGGATTATCGCTGATGGAAACTTGACAACCCTCATGGTGACGCACAATATGGAACAGGCGCTGACCGTAGGCACACGTACGATCATGATGCACGAAGGCAGGATCATTCTCGATATCAGCGGTCCGGAAAGGGCTCGTTTGGAGATCCCCGACCTGCTCAAGATGTTCGAGCAGGCCAGCGGCAAAGCTTTAAATACCGACCGTTTACTCCTGGCCCAATAAACCGCCGGCGGAAATCACCCGCCGGCTTTTTTATTGACAAAGGGTTGACAGGGGTGCGGGGTTATGGACAACTGTCTTAATCTGGCAAGACAAGCAGAAAAGATGGCAGTTGATAAGTGATTTTAAAAAACTACTTAGCTTTGATTTAGCGGTTTATGGTAAACTAAAAGGATAGTATTAATAAAGCATAAATGGTAAAGGTGTCTTTAGTTATGTATAAGGATCGGATTTCCAGCGAGAAATTGTCGATCATGGCTGACGAGGCAACCCGCTGTATGGCCCGGGATGTATATGAGAAGGGGAAAGCCCTCTACGGTCATGACCGGATCAAATGGGTCAAAATATTTGGGCCAAGGATTTACTCGACTGTTGATGACGATAAAATGTATACTGTGACGGTACACATTGATAATTTTTCTCAAAGCACCTGCACTTGCGCAAAAAAACGTCTTTGTGAACATATTGCCGCAGTCTTTATTCATTACTACGGCCCCAGGGTGATGGAATTTGAAAATTCACCAAAGATGAATTTTTCGGCAAGCAAGAAAGCCCCCCCTAAAAACACCAACCTAAACCTAAAAAATCAGGCGGTTCAGAGTACTCCTGACAAGGAAGGACCTGTTGAGCTTTGGTATGAGTATTTTGAGAACACCTACGGCAGGATCAGGGAATCCAGGAAGAGGCCATCTCTATCGTATTCGGATTTTTTTGCCAGTGAACTGTATATTAGCGCCAGGTTATATGACGAGTTTATGGACGTGGTGAACGTTTACAGCCAAAGCTGGCCTTCCTTAAACAGGGACTTATACCGGTTTCACAGCGACCTGTTTTTTATGGACATGCTGGAAAAACAAATAAAGGATGTCCAACCGGCATACGTGGACCATTATCAAATGGAAGAAATATGGGATGATTTTATGCGGGCCTTTGCCGCCATTCTGTCCAATAAGCAACAGGAAAAAAATAAACCGTTGTTTCAGACGTTTTTTCAGAAGGCTATACAAGTTGCCCGCGAACGTCTTTTTGTGGTGAAAACCCCTCTTTTTAGCTGGTTAATGGTCTACCGCCTGTTGTGTGTCACTTCGTATAATGATTGTCTGGAAAAAGAGACACGTTACCTGGAAGAATTCTTAGCTGGGCATGAGCCGAACCAGCAAAGCTATTATTACGCGGTCCTCGGGCTGGCCAGCCTGAGATTGGCGGCCAACAGGGAAGAGGACGCCCTGTCCGTGCTGCGGCAGCTTAGAGACAAGCGCATAGATGACCTGCTCTTTTACCTGGAGTATTTTGCCGGGGCGAGGGAATGGGAAAAACTCCTGGCTTGGGTCAACTGGCTGGCTCCCGATATAAAGGGAGCAAATGCTGTTGTATTGGAGGATATCTGCGAGTACTGCCTTCAAGCGGTTGAAAACAGTAAATTCGGGCAGGAATTTATCAAGCTTATTCGCTCCTGGCTGCCCCGCAGCCTGGACTGCTATGCCCAATATCTTCTGGAGGAGGACCTGTTCAGGGAATGGGTTGAATTACACATGAGCTACCGGGGATACACCTGGGATAATATCGACAAGGATGTATTGCGGCTCATTGAAGCAAAGGACCCGGCCGCCCTGATACCCCTTTATCACCAGTGGTCGGCCATGCTGATAGAAGGGAAAACCAGAAAATCTTATCAGGCGTCGGTCAGAGTGCTCAAAAAATTGCGCGCGCTCTATAACAAGAGCAAAGCCATCAAGGAATGGAATACCTTCATTTACAGCCTGGCTGCGCGTTACCCGCGGATGAGGGCGCTGCAGGAAGAGTTGCGGAAAGGAAAGCTGATTTCTTCATGACGGATAACTGCATCAGCGTTTTTTCGGAATGGCTGCCCGGTAAAGGTTTCATGATCTGGGCAGCGGGAGCCGACCATACAACCGTTTTTCATGAATTGAAGTACCTGCTTTTTGCCAGGCACAAAGCTTCATATTACGGGACCTTTATCGATACCGGCAGCCACCGGGGCAGGGAGGCGCTTTACCTTTCTCCCCTGACTTCGCTGGACTTCTTCACCACCCGGACCTGGTCCGGAGAGCTGGACTGGCGTTGGAGCGACGAAACCAGAGCGTTGATGGAAGCAGCGCCGCGGTTCAGAAAAGCCCTGGCCGCCGGCTGCTGGAAGCCGGATTTCGACAAGTGGCGGGAAGGCAAGCGGGGGTGGCGCATGGACTGGGAGCGCGCCTCCGGTTGCGGCGACTTGCCGGTCATAGTGCCCTTTATTGATGAATGGGCCGACCTGATTATCAATAATCTGATCGAAGAAAAACCGGAAATCGGCCGGACCTGGGAAAAAATTCTGTCGTCATATCCGGTACTGATTTCCGCTCAGGATAGAAGTCAGCCTTTAACCGGTGATGAAGAAACGTGGCTGGAAGCCGCCGGCTGGCAACAGGACCACACCCCTTTTCGGACTTGCCTGGAACTTGCGGAACCGGACGGAGAAGACACCGCCTGGCTGCTTAATATTATTTTACAGGACAAAGAGGACCGCGGCAGCCTGGCAGTCTGGGAACCTGGCGCCATGCGGCCGGATTGGCAGGAGCATAGCGACCGTGTCGAACGCGATATTCAGAAATGGATCGACATCCTGCCGTGGCTGCAGGATAACCGCGGGGAAGGATCAGCAGGACTGCGCCGGGAACTTAATGAGGTTGATGCCTGGGAATTTCTCAATACCGGCAGTATCCAGCTGGCGCAGGCCGGCCACACCGTCTTTTTGCCCAAATGGTGGCAAGAAGTACAAAAGCTTGTGCCGTCGCTTAAAATCAGGACCCGCTCCTCGGTGGGCTCATCGAAAGAAAGCCTCCTGGGTGTCAGCCAGATTGTGCAATTTGACTGGAATCTGGCTGTCGGCGGCCTGGAACTGCCGGAAGAAGAGTTCAGGAAGCTGGTTGCAAAAAAACGGCGTCTGGTGCGGATCCAGGGCAAGTGGATCCAGCTCGACCCTGCTTTTGTGAAGAAAATCCAGCAATACCTTCGTAAAAAGGACGGTATTTCGCTGGGTGAAATCCTGCATATGCGCCTGCTTACCCCGGTTGACGAAACTTCTTTGGAACCGGAGCCCGGCCCGGCAGAAGCTCTGCAGGTGGAGGTGGAGCTAAGCGGACAGCTCGCCCGGATGGTGGAACAACTGAACAACCTGGACCAGATTCCCATACTTGAGACGATAGCTTCTTTTCACGGCTCGCTTAGAAGATACCAGCTGGCAGGCGCCTCCTGGCTGTTATTCTTGCGCCGCTTCGGCCTGGGCGGCTGCCTGGCCGACGATATGGGCCTCGGGAAAACAATCCAATGGATTGCCTATTTGTTAAAAGTCCAAGAAAACGAAAATCCTCCTTGCCCGTCACTTTTGATTTGTCCGACCTCAGTCCTGGGCAACTGGCAGAAGGAGTTGGCCCGTTTTGCGCCTTCACTTAAGGTACAGCTTCACTATGGCCCGCAGCGGGCAAAAGGTCCTGATTTCCTATCCTCCATTGAAGGCGCCGGCCTGGTGATTACTTCCTATAATCTGGCCCACATAGACGAAGAAGATTTGGCTGCGGTGGAATGGGACTGCATTTGCCTGGACGAGGCCCAAAATATTAAAAACGCCTACACCAAACAGGCCGCCGCGGTACGCAAATTTAAAGGACGCCATCGCATCGCCATGACCGGCACTCCCATGGAAAACCGCCTGACTGAGCTGTGGTCGCTATTTGACTTTATCAACCCTGGCTACCTCGGCAGCAGTAAGGAGTTTAACCGCAGCTTCATAAGCGCTATTGAGAAAAAAGGGGACGCGGCAGACATCGGCCGGGTGCAAAAGTTGATCCGCCCGTTCCTGCTGAGAAGGGTGAAAAATGACCCGGCTATCGAGCTGGACCTGCCGGAAAAGCAGGAACAAAAAGAATATATTCCCTTGACCGTTGAACAGGCGTCTCTTTACGAAAGCGTATTGGAAGACCTGTTTAATAAACTGGAGAAATCAGACGGCATGGCCCGGCGGGGTTTAATCCTGTCCACGCTGATGAAGCTGAAACAGATCTGTGATCACCCGGCGCTTTTTCTAAAAGAAGGTCCGCTTGAAAACATCAATGCAGGTTCCAAAAAAGTGGAGCGTCTTCTGGAAATGATCGCGGAGTTGCGCCAGCAGGGCGACCGCTGCCTCATTTTTACGCAGTTTATCAGGATGGGGCAATTGCTACAGGAAGTTATATTAAAAGAGCTGGGAGAAGGGTCCTACTACCTGCATGGCGGTACTCCCAGGAAGGAGCGGGACGAAATGGTAGCCCGTTTCCAGGATACAGGCTCACACAATTACAATATTTTTATACTGTCACTCAAAGCGGGCGGTCTTGGCTTGAACCTCACCGCCGCCAACCATGTCTTTCATTTTGACCGCTGGTGGAACCCTGCCGTGGAGAACCAGGCCACCGACCGCTCGCACCGGATCGGCCAGAACCGGCACGTCATGGTCCATAAATTTATAAGTCTGGGCACGATGGAAGAACGTATCGACGAAGTGCTGGAGCGTAAGTCGAGCTTGAATGAACAAATCATCGGCGCCGGTGAAGCCTGGGTAACGGAGATCTCCACCAGTGAGTTGCGGGAGCTTTTCTCCCTCCGCAAGGAATGGGTCGGCGCCTAAGACGCGGCAGCGCCGGTTGCAAGGAGGCGATGCAAGTGGGACGCAAGAAGAAAGAGAAAAAAAAGAAAAAGCCACAGGCTGTGAAAAACATCAGCGCCGTGACCAAAAATACCACCGTTAGTTCCGTACAGCCGGAGCAACCCGACCAGCCGGACCTCAGCCACCTCTCCGGTGACTGGCGGGAATTTTACCGTCGGGTGATTGACCAGGTGCGATAACAGAAATTTTTGATGTTGTTTCATGAAAGCCATTGCAGTTGCTAAAGGAGCTAAAGCGAAGGAGATGGGATTGCCCATCTCCTTTTGCGTGCAGGTTGCTTTGTTCCCAGGCGTCATCATAAAGGACATCCATTTCAATAACTCCAAAGCAATTTTCTGAAGATCATATTATTCCCATGAAGCCATATAATGGATTATAATCCACTTAAAGGGGTGGTGGGATGCTTCTTTATTTTAAAAGAGTACTGTTGTTACTTTTGATAATAATTTTTTTATTGATAATGCTGTCTATAGTATTCCCAATAGATTCATCAAGTTCCTCAATCAGCAACCTTGAAGTAAGCAGCCGGCCTTTTCTTGCTCTTGATACAGTCGAGGTGGATGGCCGTATGCTCGTTCCGCTGGAACAAATCAGTAGGCCCCTTGACTTAAGCTATGCCGTAAATGGTGAGACACTGTTGCTGTCCAAGGCAGGTACTTCTTTTGAACTCACAGCCGGCTCGCGAGCGGTCTGGTCAGCTGGTAAGGTGTTTTGTCTCGATGTCCCGCCGCAGATTTTAAACGGCAAGCTTTATGTCCCTTTACGCTTTATTTGCGAATCTTTCGGAGCTGGCGTAATCTATAACAACGGCGCCGTAGATATTGAATATCCCGCCGACAGAGGCAATGACCTGGCGCTGAACTTTGCCGGGGACACGACGCTGGCTTGGAGCTTCGAAGACGCGGCGGGGGACGATTTGACTTACGCGTTTGCTGACGCCGGTTGGTTCGGGGAGGCCGACGTCACCATGGTCAACCTGGAGAATGCGGTTACCGACAGGGGTTATAAGGCGCCAAAACAGTTTAATTTCCGCATGCCGCCCAAATACACGCAGGCTCTTTTAAACGGTGGTATCGATATCGTCAACCTGGCCAATAATCATGTTTGGGACTACGGGGCGGTCGGCTTGCAGGATACCATTGCCTATCTGGACGCAGCCGGGATCGAGCACGTTGGCGCGGGGGAAAGTATAGATGCAGCCGCTGAGCCTGCAATTATCGAGGTCAAGGGCAAGCGCATCGGCTTCCTTGGTTTCTATTTCAACGAAGGGAATGTGGAGGAAGGTGTAGCAGCCCTGAAGCAAAAGGCGGACGTGGTGGTGGTAAACTTCCATTGGGGTACGGAAAGGTCCAACTATCCTGATGATTACCAGGTTGATTTGGCGCACAGGGCCATAGACGCCGGGGCCGATCTGGTCATAGGCCACCATCCGCATGTCCTGCAGGGTATGGAAAGGTACAAAGGCGGTGTCATAGCATATTCTCTGGGCAATTTCATTTTTGGCGGCAATAGCCGCCGCCAGCACGATACCGTTGTTTTCCAGTTGATCATCAGGGGCCGGGAAAAAATTCCGGCCATTATCCCCGTGCGCATCAGCGATTGGCAGCCGTACCGGTTAGCAGGCGAAGAAGGCCGGCAGGTTGTTGATTCCATCCGGGAGTATTCCAGTGGCTTTGCTGAGCCTCTTTTATGATGTATAAGATCATAAGCCGGCATAGGCCTGACCTGGCAGAAAATTTACCTTGCACTTTATATCGTCGCGACATCATTTTTTATTCAGGGTAATCTCGGATAAGGTGGTGGTAAGATATTCAAAAAGGTACTTCGGCTTGTCCGGTTCAAAATAACTCCATTTCTTCAAAATCCAGGTATGGCTTTTTAAACATGGACATGGCGTTTACGATCAACTCTACCAGACCGCCATACCGAATATTATATTTGGTGGAAGCCTGGTAGTAATCCAATAGATCCCGTATAGCCCCCTTGCAGTTGGAGCAGGGAGTGCAAACGTACTTGGGGGTCAAGGGTTCTTGAACTTTATCCTGGAAAGCCTCAAGGATTTGCTTGAACTTCATCCTGCTGGCTACCCTATAGCGCCATTCCGGAAAGTTCATACTTCTCATCACGGCAAAGCCACCGCCTCCGCCGCAGCAGTAATTTTCAACCCCGTGAGGCGTCATTTCTCTAAACTGCGGGCAAAGTGCTTTAACGATATCGCGCTGGGGCTTAACGATGCCCATTGATTTAACAAGGTTGCAGGGGTCATGTAGGGTAACCGGGAAATTGTTGCGGGCAGGGTCAAACTTAATGCTACCCTTTTGGACAATATCCCTGAGAATCGGAAAACAGCTTTCCCTTGGTATATTGTCCTCTCCCGCCAGCATCCGGTCTGAGATTAGGAGCGACGCCCTGCTGGCATGACCACACTCGCCAATCACAATTCTTCTTACACCAAGTTCTTTGGCTGCTTTTCTCTGGGCTACGGCTACCTTGCGAGACTGGACGTCATCATACCAGATCCCGTAGTTGGTGCAGTCGTAGCCCGCCAACCCGCTGTGGAGCGTCCAGTTCAGGCCGGCTTCTTCAAAGAGAATGGCAAAAGCTGCGGGGCCGTCAGGCCAGGACAGGTACTCACCGGCATTGTGAATAAGTAGAATGTCCGCTCCTTTTTTATCAACCGGTATCCTGTACCGTTTGCCGGTCCGCTCTAAGATATCCTCTTCCATAAATTCAATCAGGTCAAAAAATGCGGCACTGTTCAGGCCCGTGCTGGAGCCTGTCTTCAGTTGAAGGACGCTTCCTTTTTCATGGAGAAGGGTCGGGGCTATGCCCATCTCCTGGCTGAAAATCACCCTGATTTCCCTTGCCAGCAGCCCATTGTCAAGGCCCATCGGGCAATACTGTGCACAGCGGCGGCATAAATTGCAACGGTAAGCCAGTTCTCCCAGGCGCAGAACAGTTTCCGCATCAATGTCGCAGCCACCGCCCAGAAATTGCGCTAGCAGGCTGCCGCCCTTCTTGTACTTGTAGTAAAGCTGGCGTAGCGCCTCAGAGCGGAAAATGGGCCTGTAGATTTCTTCCCTTCCACTGCCCAGGAAGACATGACAGGCTTCTGAGCAAGTAGTGCATTTTGTGCAGTACTCAAAAGAGAGAGTAAACGGCAGAAGATAACCTGAGTTGGTATCCCTGGAAAAAAGTTTATCCAGGCCGCTTAAAAATTTTCCAAGCAGATCCCTCTTCTCATCTTCTGTTTTAGGCCTGGTCAGCCTGTCGTTAGCGATGGCTCCATCCAGGCTGGCACAGTATTTGTCTTTCCAGGCTTCTTTAATAGAACCCGGCGCAGGTGCTGCACTTGAATTGGCGTAAGGCGGCGGCAGGGGCATCAAATCTTTTAGACTGGCGAGTTGTTCTGATGAAGGTCGGCCGAGATTACGAGGCTTAAACTGTCCCATCTTTGCCCCCATATTTTATCTTTAAAATTCATGTGGCAGTTATGCCTGGTCAATGTCTTTATTAGCATGAGGCGCCGACCAGGTATCCTTTGGACGGTATGACAGGAGCTCTTGGACTGCTTCCTCCGTCCTGGAGCCCCTTAAATTTGGTTCGTTGTCCCACAGGACTCTATGGTAAATAAAAAACTTAGCAACGTAATGGTTCATTGTAGTCCAGGGGATATACATAAGCAGGGCGCCCAGCAGTATAAGGTGTAGAGCCATTACCGGACCGGCCTGAACAGGTGCAAAGGAAAGCAAGGCGATCATGACATCCCGCCCTCCTTCCCAAAAAGGCTCTTTGTACCAAGCCAACAAACCGGACGCAGCAGTTGCAAAAATAAAGAGCAGGTTAAAGTATTCCTGAGCTCTGGTATATGTACGCAAGGTGATGTTTAAAACCCTTCTTAACAACAGAAAGGCCGAACCGGTGGTTACCAGCGCAATTCCTGCCGCGCCACAGAAGGATGAAGCGTAATAGATAAGGACGGTCCATGCGCTGACCGGGCTTTTGACCGGTGCGGCAGGAAGCCAGGCCAGCTTAGTAAGAGCGCCGGTTAACAGCAGCAAGGAATAAATAAAGAGTAAAAAGATCCCGGCATGCATGGGATAACTGAATAACCAGTGAAAACGCTGGTTTATAAATAAACTTTTCATCAGCAGAATTTCTTTCAACATTTCCAGGAGTATCCCCGCATAGCTGACACGCCTTGACTTATTCCACCACTCCGCTTCTTCAAGGTAAGAGCCGCCATAGCGCCTTTTTTTAGCCGGCTCGCCTGGAACCGGGTAAAGTTCCCAGCGCATCGGCAGAGGTATGCCAACGAGCTCACGGAATCGTTTGATAGAGCCCAGAACAAAAGCAGCGACAGAAAAATACATAAAAACCGTCAAGAACAAAGACAATCCTCCGCTTCAAAGCAGTATCACTTCCCGTATGTAAATCCCAGTCCCAAAGCTGATTTTTATCCAGTTTGGCTATTAGAGCCCAATCCACTTGTGTATTTTTTTATTAACATTATAACATTATTTTTACAAACACATGTACAAACTGTACCAGGTTAAGGAAGGTCTGCTTGAACCGCCTTCCCTGGATAAACAGAGCAATTTGGGGAGGCTGCGGCATTCAATTGAATTTGTTTATCATATTATCTCTGTGTATAAAATATTAGAATTTATGCTATAGAGGATTTCTATGTAAAAATTTTGAACATATATGTCTGAAATATTCAGCACTTATTTTTGGATTCAATTTTGATAGGGGATATTATGGAAATGAAAAAAGGGCCATTGTATATTTTAGCCTCGCTGACGATACAGGCCGTCCTTGATCCTGGCAGGGTCGTTGGAGTCGGCTGTCTCTATTGCCTTTAGCAGCATGATCGTGGAATCAACTATATAATAAAAGATAAAAAGAGGTGCATTCCAAACATGCTCCTCTTTTATCTTTTTACCACCTGGTTTTGTATACGTCGCCTTTTATACCTTTTCGTTTTTACTTTGTTACAAAGTGGTTGATATGTTAAGCTAATACTCAATTAATTGTAAATTCCCAGCGCTGCTTTCGTTTGCGGACCAGCAATGCCGTCTACTATTAAATTGTGGCTTTGTTGAAAAAGCCTCACTGCATTTACAGTTTTTGGTCCATAAATCCCGTCAATACCGCCCGTATCATAACCGAGACTGACAAGCTTTGCTTGAATGGCTTTAATTTCCTCACTGCTTTCTCCTAAAATCGTCCCGGTGATGGAGTAGGCGGGAGTTAGGCTCGGGGCTGTGGGGAGGATGGGTTCGTCCAATCCTTTTTCAAGGTTGATCGTGCCGTTAGGATTCAAGTGTCTTGCTACGATGTCATAAGATTGATTTTCTGCCGCAGATGCCGTACATAGTCCTACAGACAGCGCTAACACAAAGAGCAGCGCCATAATCAGGCTTACTTTTCTTAGTTTAGCTGCATTAGTAATATTCATAATAACCCTCCTTTCAAATATATACCGCTAAAAACAATAATTGGAATATAGCGGTTGATACATAGTATGAATGGTACTTTCATTGGTGACAGCGGTATGGTAAATTACAGCAAAAAAAAGAAGGCCTCTTTACATTGGATAAATGGGCCTTAAAATCCTATTATGTCTTACAATCCCATCAGAATTTTGATGACAGCATATTCACTCTCTAGCTCAGGGTAGGTCCGTCGGGCTTTTTCCTGCAGGGTTGCTCCGGATAAGTCACCAGACTTTTGCATGGCTATGCCCAGCCACAGTTGTGCGACAGCTTGTGCTTTTTGATCTTCCGCCTGGCAGGCGAGGGTAAGAAAACCCCTGGCCTGGTTATAATCTCCAAGGAGTAATGCCGACTGACCAGCGGGCAGGGCTAAGGCCGGGGTAAGGCTGAGAGCTGATTCGCTTTCCCACAAGCTAATCAGCCGTGGTGGTAAAGTGTCTTGTTTGGTAATGGCTTCATGGGTAATTGCCAGCGCCTGGCGGAGAGTAATGCCGGCAGTTTCCTTTTGACCACGCAGGAATTGCTGCACGGCTACGTTTACATAGATACTGGCAATTTCTTCGTAGGTATTTATTAACCACGGCTGTAGCGTCTTGGCTTGAGCGGCCTCTGACAGGGTTTCTTCCAACTGGCCGTTGGCAAGATATAACCGGGCCAGCAAAAAGCGATGCTCCGGGTTGTAGCTGTCCAACTGCACAGCCCGTCGAACCAGGTCGAGGCTCGCAAGAGCCAAAGCCCTTTTGGCTTGCTGATCCGGCTCGTGCCCGATCTCTGCTATTAATAAGTATGCCTGCGCGCTTGGGTATTGGGCTGACCACCGGTCCCACCGGCTGGCCGCCCGGATGTACTCCAGAGCCGTTTTCTCATCACCCTTTTGGACGGCCAAGGTATACGCCTGAGCTTTTGCTACCGCAGCCCGTAGAGTGAAAGTACCTGCTGCCAGGCAAATTGAGGCCAAACTGAGGAATAAGAGCAATAACAAGGTCAGCCCTGGTGTATCTAATCCTGTGTAACCATTTCTACCATAAAAATTCTTTTTGGCTGTTGCTGCACTGGTTGAATGTAAATGCGAATTCATTCTCGTTGAGGTTCGGTTAGATCCAGACAAATATGGAGCTGATGCGATGTGTTCAGCCACTTCCCGGTAGGCAAACAGCGCCAATAAAGCCCAAAAGAGCAAGGCGATACTGCCGAAGGAAAGGTCAAAATCAATCACAGCATGCATGCCAAGGGCTAAAGCAGCCGTGCCTGCGGTCCAGGTTTCCGGCGCCAGGGCATAAGTTGTACGAATACTGTAAAGATGCCAAAAGCTGCGGAATAAAAACAGGAAAGGTATGATAAACATCATCAGGCCGATAGTACCTGTCTCTACCCAGACCTGTAAAAAATGGTTGTGTACCGTTGTGGAAGTGTAGTTATAAGACTGGTAGGCAGGGTAGCCGCTCTTCCAACCGCCTCCTCCCCAGCCCAACAGGGGACGAGCTTTAACCATTCGCAGGGCGTCAGCATAATACACCAGACGAGCCTGGAAGCTGTTTTCTACCATACCGGTGTCCGTGATCCTGCTTGTTAAGGTTTTGCCGGTTGACGCCGGGGCAAGAGCGTCAGGTGGACGATGGTTTATCAGTGCGGCTCCCGCTGCGACAATTAGAATGAGGCAAGACGCCGCGATCATTGATATAACTTTTTTACTATAAGGCTTTTTTTGCTGTCGCACTGCACAGGCTGCCCAAGTGGTTCCAGAGATTAAACAGCCTGCCAGGGTCCAAAGGAAGGCACACCAGTTGGGCTGTATCTCCTGCACCTGCGGGGCCACAGTGAAGCTGCTCAGGATGACGGCTAGCCCGAGAAGTCCTGCTGTTAATAATATCATTTTTTTTCTGGCCGTTTGCCCCAAGAGCAATAAAACCAGGATGAGCGGCAGCATGGTCCAAATTCCCCGACTCTGGCTGCCGATGATAGCCAGAAAAGTCAGAAAACCCATCCCGGCCAAAACCCCGGCTTTTAAAGGCCGGGTGTTTTGCGTCGCCAGGTGGATAACCATCAATACTGTGGCCATGAGGTAGGCTGCCATGGAGTTTGGGTAAAGAAAAGTAGAGCACAGACGGCCGAAAATAATCCCGCCTTGAATCGATACAATACCCTGGCCGGTCAGGATGCCCCCGGCGGCAACAATTGTTCCTGAACATGCAAAAACCGTTAAAGACCAACGCCCAAAGGCAGCTTGCGGCCTGCCCTTTTCCCATATTCCGGTTGCTAAAAAAACAAGTACAAAACATAACAGGTAATCTAGATGTCTTAACCAGGTAAAAAGGGCTTCCCGGGCGTTAATGGCCTGAAAAAAGGATAGTCCATATAAAATTGTCAGCGCAGCCAACGCCAAAAAAAACGGAGATGTTGCCAGCTGTCGCAACAGTAACTGATACCTTTTGTTAGCAGTACCATCGGCGCTTTCCGGCTTCAGGCCGCTGCATGCCGGTCCAGGACACTTATTGAAGAGCCTGCATGGGAGCAGTATAAGCACCAGCATTGAGACCACAGCTGCAAGGTAATGATGGACGCTCATTTCCCGCTCGAAAATCAACCCTCTGAAAAAAGGGGCTAAACCAACAAGGCCCGGAGCAAATACAGCCAAAACCCATTTGATTGTTGTCCTATGCCAATTTACTGCGACCATGTCGGCTGCCTCGCATTATCAGTATAGTATCCGTGCCACAAGTGGCATAGTAGATGATGAAATCTGGGCGATGCGGGTTCGATTGCATTCGCACAACGTGCGGATTTGCGGGGACGAATATAACATTTGTGTAAGTTAGTCACATCCACATTTTTCAGGGGATGCCGGCATTAGAATGATAACGTTGATTTGATGATTTTTAGTATATGCAAAACAAGAACTCTTGTTAACAAAATATGGGGGTTATATAATCACCACTGGAATTGGATTCTGTAAGCATAACGGCTGTGGCCTGCCATCGCGAAAGTAAAATAGTCCCCCATAAGTTATGATAAAAATCGGCAAGAGCCTTTTTTCTTTCCGTTAAATCATTCATACTATAAGGAACCGGTTCAATTTACGACTTGAGAAATGATAGAAAAAGGGGATGCGTTTTGATAAAACAGGTAGATATTATTGCTATCGTAGCCAAAGAAACAGGTATTCCTCGGCATAAGGTCGAGCAAACGGTCAAGCTTTTGGCCGATAACACAATCCCTTTCATTGCCCGTTACCGCAAAGAGCAGACAGGAGAGCTCGACGAAGAACAGATCCGCAACATTGATGAACAGCACAGGTACTACACCAGTCTTGAACAGCGCAAGGAAGAGATAATCCGCCTGATTGACGAACAGGGGAAACTTACTGAAGAGCTGCAGGCTAAAATCATTAACTGCACCAAACTCTCAAAATTGGAAGACCTGTACCTGCCCTACAAGCCCAAGCGCAAAACCAGGGCCGGCGTTGCCAGAGAGCACGGGCTCGAACCTTTAGCTAATTTTCTTTTGTCCTTCCCCAGGTCGGAAAGCCCGGAGGAAGAGGCTTATGCCTATATATCTGAATCAGTTCCCACAGTTGAAGAAGCCCTGCAGGGAGCTATGGACATCGTTGCCGAGAGTGTGGCCGAGGACGCCGATGTGCGCGGCTGGGTGCGTGAACATACCAGGCGGGGAGGGCTCCTCGTCACCAGCGGGCGCAAGACGGAAGAAGACAAAACTTACCGGGATTATTACGATTACAAAGAGCCAGTGAACAGGATACCTCCGCACCGGGTGCTGGCTATTAACAGGGGTGAGAAAGAAGAAGTACTGAGTGTCTCCATTGAGGTGGATGAAAGTCCTGTACTCCAATGGCTTAAGCGTAAATTTTTAAAAGAGGGTTCAACAACCTCTGCGTACGTGTCAAAAGCTATTAAGGACGGGTACAAAAGACTCATTGCTCCTGCTGTTGAGCGGGATATCCGGAATGAATTAACTGATAAAGCACAGGCCCAGGCCATCAGGGTTTTCTCAAAGAACCTGCGCAGCTTGCTGCTCCAGCCGCCGGTCCGCGGCAAGGTGGTCCTAGGGTTAGACCCGGGCTATCGTACCGGCTGCAAGTGGTCTGTCATAGACAAAACGGGGAAATTTTTAGAGGCCGGCGTCATTTATCCTACTGCTCCGTGGAAAAAAATTAAAGAGTCCGAAGATGTCTTAACCGCTCTGGTAGAAAAGTATGGAATTAATGCAATTGTCATAGGCAATGGCACCGCTTCCAGGGAAACAGAGGTGTTTGTCGCAGATTTTATCAAGTCTTGCGACAATCCCGGCCTGTCTTATACTATTGTAAGCGAGGCCGGCGCCAGCGTTTATTCAGCCTCCAAACTGGCCAAAAAAGAATTTCCCGGCCTCGATGTTTCAGAACGCGGCGCGGTATCCATTGCCCGCCGCATTCAGGATCCCTTGGCCGAGCTGGTCAAAATTGAGCCCCGTGCAGTAGGTGTCGGGCAGTACCAGCATGATTTGCCGCCCAAACACCTTGATGAAAAGCTTGCAGAGGTGGTGGAATCAGTCGTTAACTATGTGGGTGTTGACCTTAACACAGCTTCTGCACAGCTTTTGAGCTATGTTGCCGGAATCAAAACGACCGTTGCCGAGAATATCGTGCATTACCGTGATGAGATTGGTGGTTTTAAGCGCCGCAAGGAGTTATCCAAAGTGCCCAGGCTTGGTCCCAAAACACTTGAGCAGTGCGTGGGGTTTTTGCGTATTAACAACGGAGACAACCCGCTGGACGCAACACCAATACATCCGGAGTCATACGACCTGACCTACCGTCTCCTCGGCCAGATCGGTTCCGGGGTGGATGAAATAGGCCGCTCCAGCATCAGATCAAAAATTGCCGGAATGGATGTTGAGGAAATCGCGGCGCAGCTTGACGCCGGTGTCCCGACTCTTAAGGATATCGTAGACTGTTTGGCCCGCCCGGGCCGGGATCCCAGGGAGGAACTGCCGGTACCTGTGTTCCGTACGGACGTGCTTGGCATCGAAGATTTAAAGCCGGGCATGGAACTCACCGGCACTGTCCGTAATGTTGTTGATTTTGGCGCCTTCGTGGATATTGGGATCAAAAACGACGGTTTGGTCCACGTTTCGGAAATGTCCGACACCCGTGTGCGACACCCGATGGACCTGGTTTCAGTGGGGGATGTGGTCAAGGTATACGTGCTGTCGGTAGAAATGGAAAGAGGCAGGGTCGCTCTTTCTATGAAAACAAGGCTGTAGTCACTTTATTGATAAACAAACAGAGTTACCAGGAAGTCACTTGACAAAACAGGTGGCTTCTTTTTTGTGCGCTTATTCACCAAAAAAAATTCAGCTAACTTTCATGAAATCTTCACGAATTATTAAGAAAGGAAGGCTACAATGAATCCTAATAATGTTATGGGGCAAGGGAGGAACTGCAGTTGTTTAATTCGCAGAAAAAGGGTGTTAAAACAGAAGAAATCTCAGGCCTGGCCCTGGCTTTAGTGTTGGACAGGTGTTTTATCGATTTATTTGATTTGTGGGAAAGCGATAATAAACCTCTTAGAAGATTTAGACCCCAGCAGTCTTTACCGGCGAAAAAACAGGTCGCGCGGGTTGCCGGGAAGGAGGTTTTTTTAAGTAGGTTTTAAACATTTTTCTGGAGGCCGATAAGGTTTGCTCGAGTCCCTAAATGGTAATAGATATTAGATAATACAAGAGGTGTGTTTGAAAGGTGTTTCAAAAAATACCCAGGGGGATTCGTGATGAAAAAATGCCGTCAGCTGCATTTATGGATTGGTTTGTTGACTTCTTTATTAATACTGATTGAGGCTGTCACAGGACTCATTATGGTTGAACCGTGGCTTATCGGCTCCAATATGCCGTCCACGGAACAGTGGGCGCAAGTGGACAGAACAGGAGCAGGTGGAGCGGCTCATGGAAGAGAGGCGCCGGAATACAAAGGAGCTGCTGAAGGAGAGGCGGCCCAAGGTGGAGGCGCGAAAAATTACAGCGGGCAAAATAATATAATGGGTTTCATTAAAGCGCTGCATTCCGGAAAAGTAAACAATGCAAACCTTTCTATCCTTCTGGATATAGCGGCAATTGGATTGATTTTTTTGACCACAACCGGGATTATCCTGACAGTAAGAACATTGAAAGCACAGGGCGCTGCGAAAAAGAGATATTAGTGTAGGGGCTATTGTGTTTTTAAAGCTGGTTTTGCATCCGGCGCCTTTATAGCCGGGGAACTTGCAGCAGGTCCCACCGGTTTTTTCTTGTCCTTTAGCCAAAAACAGAGTATAAGTGCGAGCAGACACATCCCTGCCGCTACAATAAAGCAGTCGCCTATGGCGTTAACCATGGAAAGCAGCGTGACTCTTTGTGCTACTAAACCCAGGCCGACACCTTGCGCGGTACCATAGCTAAGTCCCTGGTGGATAGCCATGTCCTGCAAAGCGGTCTGCAAAGCATAAGCCTCGTTGCCGTTCATATTTACTGATTGAGCCAGGTTGGCAAAGTGGAATACTTCCCGTTTCTGCATTATGGTGGTAAGTATGGCGATGCCGAAGGACGCGGAGACCTGCCGGACCACATTGCTCAATGCGGATGCCTTACCCACCAGGTGAGGCGGTACTGTATTCATGCCGACGGTAGTTACAGGCATCATGCACAGACCCATTCCCGCGCCGCGGATGGCCATCCAAAAGGTGATGGCGGCAAATGGGGTAATCAGGTTAAACCCGCTCATTATGTAGGTAGTCCAGGTGGTAATGACCAGCCCTATGATCACGATGCCTCTGGCTCCATACTTATCAAAGATTTTGCCGCTGACCGGCATCATCAGGCCTGAAGCGACGGCGGCCGGAAAAGTGAGCAGACCGGATTTCATGGCTGTTTGACCGAGTACGTTCTGGATCAAGATTGGCATCAGGAAAATTGCCCCGAACAATCCGATGGCAAGTATTGCTCCGATTATGTTGGAGAGAGCAAAGAGAAAATTTTTAAACAGCCGCAAATCGAGAATGGGCTCAGGATGGCGAAGTTCGTTGATGGCCAGGGCCACCAGACTGGTTATAGCGATGGTCAAAAGTGTTACAATATAGGGTGACGTCCAACCTTCACCGGCGCCCTCGCTCAAAGCCATCAGCAGGCACAGAAAACCGACCGTTGAGAAAATAACTCCCAGGAGGTCAAAATGTTTACCTCTGACCAGTGCTGTTTCTTTAAGGTTTGCTGCCGCCAGGAAGAGATTAATGATGCCGATGGGCAGGTTGATATAAAAAATCAAACGCCAGTTGGCGTATTCTACCAGGTAGCCGCCCAGGGTGGGCCCAATGGCGGGCGCGGCCATCGCTGAAATGCCCCAGACCCCGAGCACCATGCCGATTTTGGAGCGGGGGCAATCTTTGAAGATCATAGCCATGGAAATGGGCTGCAGGAGACCACCGCCAAGCGCCTGAATAACGCGGGCAGCGACCATGCTGTTAATACTCCAGGACATGCCGCACAAAACGGAACCCAGTATAAACAGGGACAGGGCCATAATAAAGATGCGTTTATAACCGAAGGTGTCTCCCAGGTAACCGGACAACGGCATGACCACGCCCAGGGTCAGCATGTAGCCTGTTAAAATCCATTCGGCTTTTTTGGTGGATACGCCGAAGACGGCCATCATTTTTGGCAGGGCCACATTCACTATGCTGCTGTCCAGAATAGCCATGAACGCAGCGATAATGAGCACTATGATAACTGACCAGTTCACTCTCTCGGCATCAGCTAAATTTACGCTTGTTGAAGACGTCATCTGTTATCCTCGATCCTGGAAATATGCGAACGGCTATTCTCAGATAATGCTACTCTTACAACCCAGTTAAATGCAGGTGCGAATTCATTCGCACAAATGTAACATTAGGTCCAACAAGTCCGGGGCCAGCCGCCGGGTGCGATTGAAATCGAGCCTGCATCGATAAGTGTTACCCGCCGCCGGCGCTGCGTAGCGGCCATATCTCTAGGTCGCAGTATGAATTTTGACAACTGCCGACATACCGGGTTTGAAGATCTGGTCTTTTTTATCCACATTGATTTTTAAAGGCAGCCGTTGTGTTACTTTGGTGAAGTTGCCGGAGCTATTCTGGGTGGGCAGCAATGAAAAGGTTGACTGGGTGGCTCCTCCTACCTCGATCACTTCACCGTTAAAAAACTTACCTGGATATGCGTCAATTTTAATATCTACTTTTTGGCCCACGTTAATCCGGCTGAATTTTTTCTCTTCAACATTGGCTGTTATTAGGGTCTTATCAAAATCGACTATAGAAAGAATGGTTTGACCCGAAGTCAGGTTCTCACCCTCGTGAACAGGAATGCGTACGACTGTTCCGCTTTTGGGGGCGTAAATGAAGGAGTTGTCATAAGTAAGTTTGGCATTGTCATAAAGCGCCTGGGCTTGCTGTAGTTGTGCGCTATAGCTGTCTGCACCGGTTTTGTTGATGGAATTTAATTTGGCCAGGTTCTCCTGTAAGGACGCCTCGGCAGCTTGCACGTTGGCCCTGGCGTTTTCCAGGTTGGCCTCCGCTTTTTCGTAGCTGTTGCGGCTTGCGTCAATTGTTTCTTTGGAAATGGCGCCACCGGCATACATGGCTTCATTTATGCCAAGTATGCGCTTGGCGTCATCCAGGGCGATTTCTGCCGTTTTAACCTGGGCCTGGGCAGCGTTTAAACTCCCCCTGGTTTTGTCTACGTTAGCCTGTGCCGACGTTATATCGTCAGGTAGTTTGGCATGATTGACCCTGGCTAGGTTCAATCCCGCTTCTGCCTGAGCCAGGGCGATACTGTACTGGGCGTTATCCAGCGTGGCTATTTTCTGGCCGGCCTGGACATATTCTCCCTCTGAGACATATAATTTTTCCAAACGTCCGGCTATTTTAGGGCTGACTTCAATAATGTCGCCGGTTACCGCGGCGTCATCAGTGCTGATTGAAGTTTGGAGATCACGCCACCACCACAGCCCTGTTGCGGCTGCCCCCAGTACTACAATTACCAGGACGATGAGACTAATTGTTTTTTTAAATCCTTTTTTGTTTATATTCGAACCGGTATTAACTGTTTGCGTTTCTGCCATTTGTCTCACCCCTCAAGATTATTCCATTTGATACAATCAGCTTGATTAACTCCAGGTCTTTTTCGGCATCGCCGTCTGTGGCTTTCATCTCAGGACCTTCGAAAATTAATCCGATTACAAGCTTATTTAACAATCTGGCAAGTTTGTAACTGTCGGCTGCAATAAAAACTTTATCTCTTATACCCCTTTCGAACACTTGAGCCGTGAGGCTTGTTCTTCGTTTTATTAGTGTTTCAATTTCAGTATACAACCCGATATTCAAGCTGCCGTCAAGCTTCATGCGAAGCAGAGAGGGGAAAAGGTGGCCATATTTTTTATAAAAGCGGTAATGCAGGGTGATCAAATTATTCAATGCTGCCTGGGGAGTGAGGTCGGACGGGCATTCCTTTTCTATGTATGCGCAAAGCCTGTTGAGAACTGTCTCCAAAGTGTAGGAAAAAATTTCTTCCTTGCTTCCAAAATACTGGTATAAAGTACCCTTACCGAATTCAGCTGCCCTGGCGATATCTTCAACAGTTACCGCTTCAAAAGAGCTGTTTGAGAAAAGCCGGTTAGCGGCCTCAACAATAAGCTGCTTCTTGAAGTCCTTTTCACGTTCCCGTCGGGATATCAAGTGCGCCACCCCATTGACTGAATAGTTTTAAAACCGACTGATTGGTTCCAGAGTTAATTTATACTACAGCATGTTTAATGTCAACGGTTATATAGGTAATTTTTCAGTCCATTAAAGCTTAAATAATATAGATAGACCTTAAATAGCTGTTCGGATAAAATGTAATTAAAAATCGCAGGCAGTTTGCACAAACAGCTTCATGAAGGGGGCAAAAAAGTGGGTTTACTTGGCAAACCGTTAAAAATTAACAGTATGGAAATCAAGAACAGGTTTTTACGCTCGGCTACTGTGGAAAACATGGCAGATATTGAGGGGTACGTCGCTGACGCGCTGTTAAAACTGTATTATGATTTGGCAAGGGGAGGGACGGGCCTCATAGTGACCGGCGCCGCTTCTGTGGAAGCCTCGGGCAGGGCTTTTGTAAATCAAATGTCTGTTTATGATGATAAATTTATCCCCGGCCTGAAGAAATTGGCTAAGGTTGTGCACGCATACGGAGACGGCTGCAAGTGCGCCGTCCAGATTTTTCACCAGGGCACAGCAGGCTACGGCTATTCTTATGGCGCGATGGACGGTGGCTACAGGCTTAATGATTTAAAGGAAGATGAGATTCAAAAAACGATAGCTGCCTTTGGTCGGGCGGCGCGTAGAGTCAAAGAAGCCGGCTTTGACGCTGTTGCGGTACACGGGGCGCACGGTTACCTGTTGAGTGAGTTTCTTAGTCCCGTCACCAATAACCGTGATGACCGATGGGGGGGCAGCCTGGAGAACAGGATGCGGTTTTCACTCGAAGTCTATTCTGCCGTCCGCGGGCAGGTAGGTACGGACTTCCCTGTCTTATGGAAACTAAACACGATGATTATCTTGCAGGCGGCAATACCATTAAAGATTATGTACAGGTGGCCAAACGGCTGGCAGATGCGGGCGTGGACTTGATCGAACTGAGCGGGGGGATTAAAGAGCAGTCAAAGCTGCGGGCAAAACTCAAGGCGGAGGCGGGAGCAAAAGAAGCCTATTTTCTCCAGGCTGTTGAAGCCATGCGAGAGGCTGTGGCAGGGGCCAGGACAGCCCTGTCGTTAACCGGCGGTATCCGTTCCCTGCCGGTAATGGAGGAGATCCTGGGAAAAGGGGTGGATTTAATAGGAATTTGCCGTCCATTAATATGTGAACCGGACCTGCCGGAGAGGCTGTTATGCAGCCCCGACAAGAGGCCGTCTAAATGCACCTCGTGCAACCTTTGTCTGCATCACATTGCCAGGCAGCCGGTCAAGTGCGTTGAATATGATCCGTTTCGCAGTATACTGAAAAAGATTTAAGGGTAACACGGTGTCAGCCGAAGCCATGGCATTTCATTTTGAGGAGCTATCTTGATGTCTTAAACTGAACAAAAAAGGTGGTCCCATTTTGGCTTGTCTGAACATCAATGGCAGCCTCATGCCTGGTGGCGATGCTGTAACAGACAGCCAGTCCCAGACCAGCTCCTTGTTCTTTAGTTGAAAAGAAGGGGGTGCCGAGCTTTTCAATTACATCGGGATTAATTCCAGGACCTTCATCTTGTATAGACAGAATTGCTTTATTGCCTTCTTGATACGTTCTAATTGTTATGGCGCCGCCGGCCGGCATTGCTTCCAGTCCATTACGAATGAGGTTAAGGATAAGCTGGCGGATTTCCTTCTCATCCAGAAGCAGGTCCGGAATACCGGCCAAATCCAGAACGACATATTTATCAGAGACCATGGCGTCCGCCTGGATTAAAGGGAACATAGTTTCCAATATGGCATTGAGATTCTGGTTCTTTAGGTTTATAGTTCTATTTTTGGCCAGGGATAGATATTCTGAAATGATTGAATTTGCCCTGTTTAATTCATCTATCATCAGGTCGTAGTATTCCTTATATTTAGTGCATTCTTTTTTGTTCGAGAGCCACTGTAGGAAACCGCGCACGGTTGTCATCGGGTTCCTGATTTCATGACCGATTCCGGCAGCCATTTCCCCGATCAGGTTTAGCCGGTCCAGACGGGCGATCTCATTTTCAAACTGTTTGCGCTCGGTGATGTCCAGGAGCACGCCTTGTATCATATAAGGCTGCCCTGTTTCGTCCGATAGGATCGTAGCCTCATCTCTGACCCATACCTTACGGCCATTACGGCTCAGCATGCAATATTCGGATCTTATTGGAGTGACTCACAGTATCTTGATTGAGTCGTCAAGCGTATTTAATTGCTCCAGGCCGCTTTCAGTCAAAACAAACGTGTCTTCAACACCGACCGTCCCCTCCCCTGGAAAGACGAACTTTGGCTCCAGCGCCAAAAGCATGCCGGCCTGTAAGGTGACATGGTGATTTTTGGCTATGACCGGCAGTTCGTCAAGTTCCAATCCCAGGCCGTGTCCCACGAAATGAACGCCGGATCCCATGAAATGGCTGGAAAGCCCCGCCTTTTCAGCCATGTTGACCGCCATATCATAGAAATCCTTGCCGTTGGCGCCGGGCTTCATTTCTTGTATAAACCTGCGCTTGATCTCCAGGGCGGTGTTGTGCGCCTCGACCAGTTTGTCAGAAAGTGGTCCGATGGAAAAAATTCTGGTATGGTCGACCACATAACCATTGATAACAGCGCTAAAATCAACCAGGATGGGTTCGTTCCGGCCGATTGTTTTAAAGCCCGGTCCCTGTGGGAAAGCAGGGCTAAGGCCGGCGCCGCCTGTGGGTCCGTCGAAAAAACTGGGGTAGGCTGAGTTTCGCCCCGACAAGACATGCGGGGGCGCCTCCTGGTTAAATGCCCGCAAGCGAGGGTTGCCCTGGTTTCCTTTTACCCGCATGAACAGTTCCAGCCTGCTGGATAGTTCAATTTCGGTCATGCCTTCTTTGATCAGATTTGGAACCTCATTGTACATTTCAGAAGTCACGCGGATGCATTCTTTCATACATTCAATTTCATAGGGGCTCTTGATCATCCTGATTTCCCGGATTGCCCCCGATACATCAATGATTTCTAGCGGTTCGAGCATCTTTTTGTAACGGAAGAACAGGTTGGCCGGCAAAACGTCAAGCTCCAGCCCGATCCCGCCTCTGTTTTTTAAACTTCCGGCAATGCTTCTGCCGATGTCTTTGTAGCTTTGTACAGCGATAATTTTGTCCAGGGCGCTTTCTTCAAGCGCTCTTTCATAGTTTTTTCTAACCATCAAAAGCGGTTCGCCCCGGGCGGGAATCAAAAGGTGGGCATCCTGGCAGGTTCCGCTGAAATAAAACAAATCGGCATTTTGCACAATCAGGGCTGCTTGCATACCGGCTGTAAGCAGATGCCCCTGGAGTCTTTCTATCCTTGTGAATAGCTCCTCCTGTGGTGTATAACATGTTTGGTTATTCTCGAACACGATCCGTACCCCCTGGTTAGTTATTACCATAAAATAAAAACCTCCTATCCCAATCAATTGGGACAAGAGACTAATCCTGCGGTACCATTTATGTAGGTAAAATTTTCGGCTATAATTATGGACCATAATCCATGTTCAATTGATAACGGTATTTTATTTTATAATAGTTTATTTTATTTTAATACTTCCATAAAGTAAATCTTTATTTGAAATCATAATTGCCGTCAGCACGTAAAATGTTTAAAATTTTAATAGGCCGGCAGTTTTCTATGAATTTTTGACTGTTGGGTTAAACCCGGGCAGGCTTATTGACGTCAAAGTAGTAAGGTAGTGTTTAGGCGGTGGGCCTTAGCTGGTTAACTAGCGGCATTTCATGACCAGCCCGTACATAAGGGAGGAGGAAAAAATGAAATATCGAGATTTGGTTGCGTCAAGGTTGTTTGCGCTGGTCCTGGCCCTTGGCTTCTTTGTGACGCAGGTTGCCATTGGGCCGCCACAAGCTGCGGCTGCGGATGCCCCGGAAAAAATTGCAGCCCCAGCCCAGGCTTCAGACAACAATGACAAGTCACTGGAAGCGGGACAGCAGGCTGCCGTAAGCCTGGAGCAGGCGATCAAGATTGCCCGGGGCGCTTTCCAGGTCCCGGCGGACTTTGACAAGTTCACGAACGGGTTCGAACAGTCGGAACAAGGGTCTTTTTGGGAACTGCACTGGAACCGCAGCGCCAAGACCGGAGGTTACTTTGATGTAAGAGTCAACGCCCAAACCGGGGAAATCTGGAGCATGTCACAGTGGAATCCTTCGCTTGACGGAAGCGGCTACCAGGGGCTGCCCGCGTACAGCAGGGAGCAGGCCCAGGGTATCGCGGCCGCCCTGGCGGAGAGATTACAGCCGTCACGTTTTAAAGAAACCCGGCTGCAGCCCGGACGGGATTACTTCCCGCCGCTTCTTTCCCAGGTGCGGAGCCAGGTGGAATACAGCTATCGTTTTGCCCGCGTGGTAAACGGTTTCCCCTACCTGGAAAACAGTATAAACGTCACGGTTAACGGCGACACCGGCGAAGTAACCGGATTCAACCTGAACTGGGACGACGCCGCGAGCTTTCCCGACCCAAGCGGGAGCATCAGCAAGCCGGCGGCCGAACAGATCTTTCGTACCCAGGCAAGCCCCCAGCTTTACTACTTCCGGCCGCGTATACCAGGCGGCAGCGAGGTTCCTGTAAAGCTCGTCTACTGCTTGCCCGACCAAAGATCACAGCTTCTGATCGATGCCCTGACCGGGAAAATCCTGGATAATGGGAGTTACTACGGGCTTTACGACGCGGCCGGCGGCGCCGGGATGATGAAAATGCCCAGTACCGCGAGGGAGGAATATCAGCTGAACCCGGTGGAAGTAAGCGCCGTGGAAGGCGCCAAAAACCTGCTGACGCAGGATGCGGCGCTGGCCAAGGCCAAGGCGGCCGTAAATGTGCCGGGCGAATACGCCTTGCGCAGCAGCAGGATTGAGCAGGACTATCTTTTCACGGACAAAAAGACCTGGCATTTTAGTTGGGAGGCCGGTACCGAGCCGGACCGGAAGTGGCTGGACATTTCCGTGGACGCCGCCGGCGGGGAACTGGTATCCTTCAACTTGAACGAATCCAATATCTGGGACAGGCTTGGAACAACAGAACCCCAATTCAGCGAGGCGGACGCCCGCAATGCTGCTGAAAGTTTTATTCAAGAGGTGCAGTCTGAGAAGTGGGGACAGGTAGTCTTAAGGGACGCCCAACCGGTGATGGGACCGTTAGTAAGTAAAAAGCAACTCCCCGGCGCTTACACTTTTATCTGGTCCCGGGTGGCCAGGGACGGCATACAGTTTCCCGACAACGGCTTTACCGTGGATGTGAACGCAGTGACCGGGCAAATAACCGGTTTCCGTATGAACTGGTACGATGTGGACTTCCCGGACCCCCAGGGCGTTATGGACGCTGACGCCGCAGCCGGCGTCTTTCTGCGGGAGGCGCCGCTGACCGAGGCTTACCTGGGCCTGTGGCCGGAGGAGCGGTGGAAGGGAAGCACGGTTAAGGCTGAAATCTACCTGACCTACCACCTGAACAACCAAAATTTCACCATGCTCGACGCCTTTTCAGGCCAACCCCTGAATTCTGAAGGAGAAGCTGTGGAAGCGCCTTCCGAAGGGAGCGGGTTTACCGACCTGGCCGGCAGTCCTGCCCGGGAGGCCGTGGAAATGCTGGCCGACGCGGGCATTATCAGCGCCGCCGGCGGCTTATTCAGGCCAAACGATGCGGTGACCCAGGCTGAACTGATTGCGATGCTGGTTAAGGCCGGCACCTATTCCGAAGGAGGAGTAAGACCGCTGTCAACGGGCAATAATGAGGCCTGGTACCAGCCCTACTACGAACAAGCCGTGCAGCTGGGTATCCTCCAAAAAGGCGAGCAGCCCGACCCCGACGCTCCGGTCACCCGCATCTTCATGGCCAGGTTGTCCATCCACGCCATCGGCCTGTACCGGGTAGCCCGGCTGAGTGATATTTACGTCCTGGATTTCCAGGATGCGGCTGAAATTCCCGAACACCTGCGGGGGCACGCAGCCATCTCCGTTGCTATGGGTCTGCTTGAGCCGCGGGAGGGTTATTTCCGGCCGCAGGACCATGTATCCAGGGGTGAAGCGGCCATAACCCTGGTCAAGCTTCTGAAGAGCTGGAAATAGGGTATTAGGTTTTTCAACAGTCCTAAAAAATATTTGCATCAGTATTTGACGCGTGCAAGAATAGGGATTATGATATGGGTAAGGATGCAAAATTAAATAAATAAAATGTCCTGACTGGTAGGGTGCGCCTGGCTGGAAGGGAGGTTTGACTATCTGAGGGGGAAGAGGTTGCTCTGAGCCCAGGGGTACGTGGATATATGATATATATTTAGTCAATTAAACCTTCCATACGGGAGGTTTTACTTTTTTTGCAGTCCGGGACAATAAAGAAAGGAGCATGAAATGGAAAAAACCTATTGTGCGGACTTTATTAACGAATTTTTAATCAATCAACTGTTGGAGGAAACGGCTTCCATCCCTGATAGCGAAGTGGAGTCCATTATTGAAAAAGCAAAAGCGGCAAAAGGCCTAACCCCCCGTGAGGTGGCGGCTTTAATCCAGTTGGAAGATCCAGAGTTGCTGCAAAAAATGTTTGCCGCCGCTTTATACATTAAAGAAAAGATTTATGGAAAAAGGATCGTGATGTTTGCGCCTCTATATTTGAGCAGTTACTGTGTGAACGGCTGTGTTTACTGTGGTTTTCACAGTACCAGCGACGCGGTCCGCAAAAAATTGTCCATGGAAGAAATCCGCGAAGAAATAGAGGCCATGGAAGAGCTGGGCCATAAGCGAGTCATGCTGGATATGGGGGAAGATCCCAAAAATGCTCCTATTGAATACGTAACAGAGGCGATGAAAACAATTTATGATACCATGAAGGACAACGGTTCGATCCGGAGGATCAACGTCCAGATTGCCGCCACTACCGTGGAAGACTATCAAAAGTTGAAAGCGGCCGGTATTGGCACGTATATTCTTTTCCAGGAGACCTACCACCGGGAAACGTATGCCAAAATGCATCCCTACGGTCCCAAACGGGATTATGACTGGCATACCACCGCATTGGACAGGGCTATGGAAGGCGGCATCGACGATGTGGGGATGGGAGCGCTTTTTGGCCTTTACGACTACCGGTTTGAAGTAGTGGCTCTTATATTCCATGCTTTACACCTGGAAGAAAAGTTTGGCGTGGGTCCTCACACCATTTCCTTCCCGCGCCTGCGAGCGGCGGAGGATGTGGATTTAAGCGCCTTTCCCTATCTGGTTAACGATGACCAGTTCAAAAAAATAGTGGCGGTTTTCCGCCTGGCGGTGCCTTATACCGGCTTGATCATCTCTACCCGTGAAAAACCCGGCTACAGGGACGAAGTCATTGACCTGGGCATATCCCAAATGAGCGCCGCTTCCTGCGTCGGCATAGGCGGATACAAGAAGAAGCTGGAGGAAATCAAAAACGGTATTAGTCTGGAAGAAGAAAGCACTCCTCAATTTGAGGTGGAGGACACCCGGACTCCCGATGAAATTCTCCGCCATCTTTGCGAATCCGGCTATATTCCAAGTTACTGCACCGCCTGTTATCGCAAAGGCAGAACGGGAGACCGGTTTATGCCCCTGGCCAAAAGCGGGGAAATTCAAAACGTCTGTCAGCCCAACGCCATACTGACGTTTAAAGAATATCTGATAGACTACGCCGGTCCGGAAACCAGAGAAATTGGGGAAAGGACTATTCAAAAGCATTTAGAAATGATCCCGGATCCCAGGATTAAACAGATGACTATTAGTGAATTAAAGAAAATAGAAGAAGGTACAAGAGACTTATATTTTTAGGTCCAACGCGTTAATGTTCTGATTGATATGCGCTGGATAAATACTGAGTTTTTTCATAAAGAAAGGCTATGATAAGAAAAATATTTCATAGCTTTTCTTTATCTTAATCTTCATCTGTTTTACCGGCCTTGGTCAGGTTATCCGTATAACCGTGATGGTGAAAAATCTTGGAGGAAATTGTATTAAACAAACAGAATATATTAAACGGCGCCGGGTTTAAAACTTATTTTTTCGAAGGCCTGGAACAGGGGGACTGCTGATGACGGGAGGACATGATGAGGTATAGGGTATTGGGTCGCACGGGTTTGCAGGTTTCAGTAATCGGGTTTGGCGGTATACCTATTCAACGGGTCTCAGCTGCCGAAGCTGGTTTAATAGTTCACAGGGCTTTGGATCTGGGGATAAATTTTTTTGATACGGCCAGAGGCTATACCGACAGCGAAGCAAAGCTGGGCTCCGTTTTGCGAAAGCGTAGAAATGAAGCAATCATTGCCACAAAATCTATGGCCCGGACAGCTGGGGACATGGCGTCGGATATCCGGACCAGCCTGAAAGCCATGGGAGTGGACTATATCGACCTGTACCAGATGCATAACATCAAGCACAAAGCTGCTCTGGAAAAGGTCTTGAGCCCCGGCGGCGCTTTGGATGCTTTGCAGCAAGCCAAAGAAGCAGGGTTAATCGGACATATAGGTGTAACCGGACACATCAAGGAATTTTTGTTGAAAATCCTGCGAATTCCTGAAATAGAAACCGTCCAGTTTCCGTTCAACCCCGTGGAATCGAACGGCGTACGGGAACTGCTGGACCTGTCCGGACAAACAGAAACCGGTGTGATTATCATGAAGCCGCTGGCCGGGGGCGCTTTCAGCAATGCCGGCCTGGCCTTGCGTTTTGTGCTGGAGCATCCTGTTTCCACGGTGATTCCGGGTATGGATTCACTAAAGCAGTTGGAGGAGAATGTCAAGGCCGGGCTTGACCCGCTGCCTCTTTCAGCACAGGAAAGAAGAGTGCTGGATGAAGAGACCGGCCGGCTGGGCACTGCTTTTTGCAGGAGATGCGAGTACTGCCGGCCTTGCCGGCAGGGCATCGATATCCCGTCGGTGTTTTTACTGGACGGCTATTACCGCAGGTATAATTTGCAAGAATGGGCCAGGGAGCGCTACCATGGTTTAAAAGCAACCGCGGACCAATGCGTCGGTTGCGGCGAGTGCGAGGAGAGATGTCCCTACAACCTGCCCATCCGCGAGATGCTGGCGGAAGCTTCGGGACGGTTGGCTTGAGCCACATCCTGGAAGTAAGTGGAATACAGCCCGGGAAGGTTAACATTCCTCCAAAATTAGTGATTATTTGGGCTTGTGATAATAATTATGCCAGTTATCAGGAAATGCATTGCTCTTCCCAGGAATAGTTTGTATGCATAATGGATCTTGGAGATAAGCAGGAGGTTCAAATTTTGGACCAGGTTCATTTAAAGGTTTTACGAGACTGGTTTGACGGCTACGTGAGAGGTTATTACAGTGATGATCCCGAACTGCAGGTAGGGGTGCGGCTGAAGGAAGAGCATACCTCAAGGGTGTGCCGGCAAATTGTTCAGATCGGCCGCAGCTTGCAACTGACGGCAGAAGACCTGAATTTGGCTGAAGCCGTAGCTTTGCTGCATGACCTCGGGCGCTTCAAACAGTATGCTCAGTATCGTACTTTTAACGACAGGCGCTCAGAAGACCATGCCCTGCTTGGCTTGCGGGAACTGGATCGAGTCGGGGCGTTGCGTGGCTTGCCGGGGCCGGAACAATGCGTCATCAGAACGGCCCTTGAGCATCATAACGCCTGCGACCTGCCCGGGACGCTGCAGGGCCGGGAGTTGTTG
Organism: Pelotomaculum sp. FP; assembly: GCF_004369245.1. Lineage (NCBI taxonomy): Bacteria > Bacillati > Bacillota > Clostridia > Eubacteriales > Desulfotomaculaceae > Pelotomaculum > Pelotomaculum sp. FP. Next base: position 45,101 of record NZ_QFGB01000015.1, read on the forward strand.
TTTTCCCGCCTGATCAGGGACGCGGACAAACTGGATATTCTGGAGATGACCGTGCAGTTTTTAACCAGTCCGAGTGAGGCGCTAAAGCCCGTACTGGGGCCGAACCTTCCCGACACCGGGGAATGTTCAACGGTCCTGGTTGAGAACCTGCTGCAGCAAAAAAAATGCTACTATGATGACGTAAAAACCCTGAATGACAGGAAGCTGCTGCTCCTCTCGTGGCTTTACGATCTTAATTTTCCTTACTCGCTGGCGGAGGCAGCCAGAAAAGGCTATATTAATAAGATAATTGACAGCCTGCCGGATACAGAAATTATTCGTTCGGTTGACTGCTATCTGCAGCACTACCTGATGGGCAGGCTCCGGCTTGGAAAATGACAACTGTATATTTACGAACAGACAGGAACAAATTTTTGGTAATAAAAAAATTTTGTATTTCATATGGGCCAGAAGGCTGTATAATGGATACGATGCCCCTTGGAGGCAGGAGATGCTGGGCAGGGCAGAATATATCAGTATATTGCCATAACTTGGGAGGCGGCATGTGAATGGATATTTTTGATTCTATCGGGAATACCCCGCTTGTTGAGTTGAAATCACTAACGAACGGTTCGAAGGTCAAGATATTAGGGAAGCTGGAAGGTTGTAATCCAGGCGGTTCGATTAAGGACCGTACAGCCTATTATCTAATTAAAAAAGCGGAGGAATCCGGTGAACTGACAAAAGGCAAGATTATCCTTGAGCCGACTTCAGGAAATACCGGGATTGCCTTGGCTATGATTGGAGCGGCCAAGGGCTACAAGGTGACACTTGTGGTGCCCGGCTGCGTCAGCGTTGAGAGGAGCCGCATCCTGGAGGCCTTCGGCGCGGATGTTATTATTACTCCGGCAGAGGAAGGAACGGATGGATCGATCCGGAAAGCCCATCAGGTTATTAAAGAAGAACCTGACAAATATTATATGCCCAACCAGTTTGTCAACGAAAACAATTCCCTTGCCCACTATGAGACATTGGGGCCGGAAGTATATGCCCAGACGAACGGGGAAATCGATGTGTTTGTGGCGGGTATGGGTACTACAGGCACTTTAATGGGAGCGAGCAGGTATCTCAAAGAGAAAAAACCGGGGGTTAAGGTAGTTGGTATTGAGCCTACCGTAGGCCATGCTATCCAGGGGCTCAAAAACATGCAGGAAGCGATTGTGCCGGAGATCTATAACCCCGGCATGCTGGATGAAATCATAACTATTGAGGATGACGAGGCTTACGAAACCGCCAGGTTGCTGGCCACCAAAGAAGGAATTTTTGTCGGTATGTCCAGCGGAGCGGCCGTAGCCGGAGCTCTCAGGATAGCCGAAAGGATGAATACAGGCGTCATAGTGGCGATTCTACCCGACCGCGGCGACCGCTACCTCAGCACGACGCTGTTCCGGTCCATCTGCGCCAAGTGCTCCCCCTAATCAAAGGTTAATCATCCGGGCAAGATATTTGAGGTTGGATTTGGAATCGGCTGATGCCGGTTCCTTCTATTATGTTCTTTGTATTTTCATGATACGTGCCTTATATTAATTCACCAATTTCTTTAACAGGAGATTTATCTATGCAACCTGGCGATACACGTGATGCGGGTATTTTAAAGGAACAAAAAAGCAGCCGCCAGGGACTGGGAGTGGCTCTGGTCCTTTTTTCGACTATTTGTCTAAGCATAGAGGCGGTGGCGGCGAAGCTGGCTTACCAGGGTGGGGCCACCGTCATGATCACGCTTACCCTGCGCTACATCCTGGCCGCAGTTATATTCTGGCTGATTATCAAGGCGGGAAAATATGCGTACAGACTGCCGCGACAGCAGTTGGCCGCAGTCGCGGCGCTCTCCCTGGGCGCCCAAACTCTCACCGTCCTGGCCTTGTTCGAGGCCTTTCGCTACATACCTTCCGGCATGGCCATTTTATTTCTTTACCTTTATCCCACCCTTGTCGCGGTCCTGGCTGTTTTCGTCCTGCGGGAACCTTTTACCTGGCGAAAAGCCGCGGCCCTATTGCTTACTTTCGCGGGCTGCGCCATCATCCTCGGGCAGCCGTTGAACGGGCTTGATTTGCGCGGAGTCCTGCTTTCACTGGCGGCCGCCTTTACCAATTCCATTTTTTTGGTTGGGACGACCCGCCTGCTCAAAGACATTGATACCACGGTCTATAACGCCTACGTTACGACTATCGTGGCGTTGGCAACCGTCATAATCACTTTTGCCCGCGGCCAGGTCAGTTTTGACTTTAACCTGCAGGCGCTGTTAGCCATCATCGTCCTCGGCATCGTATCGACGGTCCTGGCCATGGCGGCGCTACTCCGGGGCGTCAAAATAATCGGGGCCTCCCGAACGGCCATCATCAGCACCTTCGAACCGGCAGCGACGGCGGTGCTTGGTTTCTTAATCCTGGGCGAGCTCCTCACGGGCTGGCAGATGGCCGGCGGGCTGGTGGTGCTGGCCGGCGTGTTCGTACTCAGAGGGCGCTCATAGAACAACCAATTTGGTTTTAATTTCTTCAAATGTATAATTAAATTGTTTTTTGGGCAATTATATAAAACTTAGTATAAGATGAGAGAGGGGTTTGGGATGTCCAAAAGAGGCGTGGGGTTCGGATTTATTGCCTTAGGGGTTATAACATTTTGTGTCAGGTATTTAAGCGCAGCAATCTTTGTCTCAGAAAAAGAAATTGAAACCTTAAGCGGCATGCAAAGCTTGGTGCAGGATTCATTGAGATTTGTGGACACGCCTTTAACTGAGATCAGTTTGTCACTTGGTGTTATCGGCCTATTCTACCTGTTATGGTCAGAAATAGAGCAACGAGTACAAAAGAAGGCATGGTAGGGAAGCAAGGGAAGCAAGGGGACGGTTCTTTTGCTTCCTAAAAATTTATGCCCTCAAATGGTCTCAGCCGTTACGTAAGCGCGAAAGTTTCCGGTGTGGTGCTGGCAGATCAAATAAAAAGCCTTGACTGGCAGCTGAGGAAGGCAGAATTTGTATGTAAAGCCCCAGATGATCGGCTGTTCCCAGCCTGGTGAGAGATATTTGGGACTACATACCAGGACGAGGTGATATTGTCTGGCTAAATTTCAATCCCCAGGGATATCCCAGCGGTAAGATGAAAACCAGTTTTGCCATCGGTATGGAGTTGAACCATGGGGTTGAAAATGAGTTGCATTCCGAGGATGTCTATCGCTTTCAGAAGGACATGTAAAGGCTGTGAAAGCCTTGCGCTGATTGATTTTTTAGAGATTTTATGCTAGACTGAATATGAAAACGAGGTGTTTTTATGAAAGATTTAGAGCGGATGATTGAGGATGTGAACGCCTCTATGGCGATGGAAGGTATGCCTCTCACAAAAGAAGATAAAGCGCGCATGCGATATTGTGCCGGAGATAAAAAGAAAACGGATCAGGTTGTCGCTGATCTTATACGAAAGCATTCGGTCAAAGCGAGGGGTGTTCATGAACAAAAATTATAAATATGACTATGAATGGGATAGCAGATACTGTTATCCCAATTCTTTTGTTCTGAAGAACAAACTGGGTTTAAGGGATGCCGAACAACTGCATATTGCGGAAAGGGAAATCACCTCCGTTCGGATACTGGAGGCAAGGGTTAACCCTATTCCCGGCAGTTTTGATTTAAAGCATCTGCAGGACATACACCGGTACATTTTCAAAGATATCTATGAATGGGCAGGCAAACTGCGATGGGTAAACGTCTCCAAAGGAAATCAGTTCTGCCTCTATCCGTACATAGAATCAATGCAAACGAGCTGTTTGGCAGGCTGAAAAAGGAGACATACCTTATCGGTACTTCGGAAAATGAGATCCCCTTCCGCCTATCCTTTTATCAGTGAGATCAATATGCTCCATCCGTTTCGGGAAGGCAACGGACGGGTACAACGGCTTTTTATTCAATATCTTGCCGAAAACGCGGGATACCAGGTAGACTTTTCGCAGGTTACAGACAAGGAAATGATAGAGGCCAGCGCGGAAGCCTTTGCCTGTCATTACGGTAAAATGGATGCGCTTTTTCAGCGGATCACTACACCCTTATAGGAACTAACGATGGGACAAACCTTCCGAAGAACAAGAAACGGATTGAGCGACCCAAATCGGAACAACTGCGGTTCGAGAACACACACGAGCCGCTGGTGACGAAGGAAACCTGGGATATCGTTCAGGATATCCGAAAGCATAAGCGGCGCAGAGCCAACATGGCTGAGCAGAATATTTTCTCTGGTCTGGTCTACTGTGCCGACTGCGGCGGGACGATGGTACTACACTGAGCACATACAATGGACGCGGTGAAAAACAACTTCGCGTGTTTCACCTACAAGAAGCGCGGTAAGGAGGTCTGCACGGGACACTATATTCGGGAGAGTCAACTGGCGGAAATCATTTTAGACAGGGATGCACACGGGCATAATAACCCAGTCCTTTAACAACTTCGTGGTCAAGAATCCTTTTGCGCTCTTGCCAATCCGGCATGTGTACGGTCAGAAAATCATAGAAATCTTTATTGTGCTTAGGATAAAGGAAGTGTGCCAGCTCATGTAAAACAACATAGTCAATACAAGGCGGTGCAGCTTTATACAGATAGTAGTTTAGATTGATTTTATTGTGCTTTCTTGAACAGCTGCCCCATAGGGTTTTCATTTTTCTAACTTGCAGGTTTGGTTTGTTGATGCCATGTTTGGCGATAATCGGATACAGCCTGTCGATAACCGCCAGAAAGTAAGACTTGCTCCGGCTGAGCCACCAGCGCTCAAACTGCTTTAATAAAGCCTGTTGATCCCCGGCAACAGGAGATTGTATATAAATATAGTCCTCTTTCTGCTCTATTATGCGTTTTTTGGCTTCATTGACAATGATTCTAACTTGCCTGCCCAAAATGCGGGTGGACGCGCCGCTGAATATGCTTGTTTCAAATTCAGCGGCCTCTGTTTCTTTGAAATAGTGCAGGGACTTTTCAATCCAGGGGGTATTGCTGGTGAGAAAATCATCGATGTACGCGTCCGGCACGCCCAGGGGCGCGGATAGCTTGATAACGCTGTTTGGGCACACCTTGAGCCGGATTTTTTTTACGTTTTTACGTTCAATGATTACTTCAACATCGCTCAATGGTCTAGTTAAAAATAGTTTTTTTGTATGCACGGCTAATACCTGCTCACCGCGGTTTTCATGAGTCCTTCGAGCATGAGATCAATTTTATCGACAGACAGTTTGATCCCGTGTTCTTCGATAAAATCCCAAATAAGGTCGTCCAGCGCTTGCTGCATGTCTTTATTAACCGCCACATTAAAACGCCAGTCCACCTTGGCCCGGCTGAAAATTGCCTTTTTAACCTCAATGGCCATTTGTCCCATAGCTTCATCTAATTCGGTTGAAACGTCCTTTATTTCCCCGGCAATGATGCTCTGAATCGTCCCGTAAAAGGCCTTGGCGTCACTATCATTGTCTATGCAGGCGGGATAGCGGTGACCGGTGTAGCCTCTTTTGAAATCATCCGCCATTCTCTCCATAGCATATAGATAAGTTTTATCATTTCTTGATCCCATGTATTCAGCAAGGGTTTCCTTGACCTGCTCGGAAAACTTCTTGTACAGTAAAGGGTCATCGTAGCGGCAGGTTTCCAGTTCTCTGTCCATGCGGGTACGAATGGCGTCCCCTTTGGCGGCTTTACTATCCAATTTTTCAAGCTGCGCTTTCATACCTTCGGTATCGTGGATGGAAACGGGTTCAACAATGATTTGGCTTGGTTCGGAAAGCACAAAGTTATTCAGCAGGCTGCGAATGCCGTCTTCATATATACCGAAATCAACTCTTTCACTGTAACGCAGCAAAACTGCTCCACGGAGTTTTTGGAAATGAAGCAAGTCTTGCTTGTATTTCTGGACCTTCTCGTATCCGACAGCATTGTAAAGCGCGTAACTTCCCATGGCCAAATCCAATAAGCGTGAATATATTGAAAGTCTTTCATAAAACATCTTTCTCAAATCATCATCTGCCAACACGCTTTGCCAGCCCTCGGAGCTGTTCCGGTCCAATTCTTTTCCTTGAAATATTGTCCATAAATCCTGATGGGCTGCTTCCAGCTTGAGCTTTTGATCACCGGCCCCAAGAATTGCATTTTCTATATCAGCCTGATCATATCCATCCATACCGGATTTTTCGTCCGAGTACATATCCATGGCATTGTTCAGCTTGCTGAAAATACCCCAATAATCAACGATGAGCCCAAAGTCCTTGCCGGGATACACGCGGTTGACGCGGGCGATGGCCTGCAGCAATGAATGTTCCTTCATGGGTTTATCTACATACAGGACGGCGGCGATGGGCGCGTCAAAACCGGTCAGCAGCATATCTTTGACGATCAGCATATCGATGTCGTTGCCGCCAACGAAACTGTTCTTCGCCCAGTCCGCATATTCCTCGTAATTGTTGCTGAAGAGGGGCTCGACCTCCTCTTTGAAAAAGGCCCTGATTTTCTTCCTGTTTTCAGGCGTGAGCTCTTCACCCTCCTTAACATTTTCGGGTGATATCACCACCGCTGTTTTTACCCCGCCAAGCTTCTTTATGGATTTATGCAGGTCAATGGCGGCCGGGCGGGATGAGGACGCCACCATTGCTTTAAAGCCCTTTGGTTTGGCGAAACGAATGAAATGCTCATGGATATCAAAAGCCACCATGTCGATACGCTGGCGTGTCTGAGACAGGGGCAAAAAGCGGCTCCACTTGCGCTTCATATCTTCCCGCCGCTCATGGTTCAGCGGCGCGATGATGTATTTGAGGTAATCGTCTATCTTCTCGCCGGCCACATCCTGGGGGATGATTCTGCCCTCGTATACCAGGGGAACGATCACACCGTCTTCAACTGCCCGGTCAATGGGGTAACTGTCAATAAGCGGACCAAACCTTGTATAAGTGTTGAACTTGTCTTTCTTGAGCAGAGGCGTGCCGGTAAATCCAATTTTTGTCGCGTTCGGTAATACGTCAATCATCATGTTGTGCAGCTGGCCATACTGGCTGCGGTGGCTCTCGTCCACCAGCAAGAAAATATTTTCGTCTTGGATCTTAATCCTGCTTTTTGCCGCCGCGTCGAACTTATGCACAAGGGTGGTAATGATAGTTTCGCCTTTGTTATTTAAAAGTGAAATCAAGCCCTTGCCGGTTTTGGCCCTGGTTGGGCTGAGCTGGGTCTTGGCAAAGTTATCCCGAAGCTGTTTATCAAGATTGATCCGGTCGTTAACCAAAATAAAACGGGGGTTTTTAAGATCCGGATCAGCCAGGATTTTTTTAATCAGCATGACCATGGTCAGAGATTTACCGCTGCCTTGTGTATGCCAAATCACGCCGTTTTTGGTATTCTGGGCGTCTGCGCCTTTTATGCGCTGCATGGCTTTTTGGATACCGAAGAACTGCTGGTAACGGGCTATTTTTTTGACATTGTTATCATACAGGGTGAAATGACGAATCAGTTCCAGCAATCTATCCCGGGAGAGCAGGGAAACAATAGCCCGATCCTGCTCCATAACCCGTCCGTCGGGGCTGACATTTTTGCATTTTCCCTGCTGCCATTGATAGTCTTTTTCCCGCCAGACATTAAAGTATTCGGCCAATGTGCCGCAGGTGCCGTATTTAACGGTGTTGGGGTTCATGGCCATGACGATCTGGGTAAATTTAAACAGATGGGGGATATATTCAGGCTGCCAGTTGCGTATGTTTTGGGCGACGCCCTGCTCCACATTCGCACCGGATTTTTTGCACTCGATCACCACCAGGGGAATACCGTTTACCAGCAGCACGATATCCGGCCTTGCATATTTGCCGTTGGAGCATTCTACAGAGAATTCATCGGTAACCTGCCAGATATTGTTTTCCGGCTGTTCCCAATCAATAAATTTTAAGTCGAAGGATTGCCGGACACCATCAAATAACTCCTCTTCATAGCTGTTGCCGGAGATAAGCAGGTCATAAATTGTCCTGCTCGCGGACATCAGACCAGAAAAAAGCGGCACATCAATATCATTGATGGCCTTGCCTATGGTACGGTCGGAAAAGGGCGTTCGCCTGCCTCTGTACACAAAAGACTGACGGTGCAAAAACTCCCGTAACACTTCAGGAAACAGAACACTGGAAAGCCGTCCCCGCAAAATTTCCGCATGGGAACGGGGTATATATTGATAGCCTAATTTTTCCAAGACCTTAATCGCCCGGTTCTGGCTTTCAGGCCGTTCATCGAATATGGTATGGTCGGGCACCAGGTTCACCTCTGTTGTCTATTTGATTTCAGTCATTGCGCCCTGCGCCATTTTGGCCGCCACAGCAGAGGCAACTTTTCTTAGAGTTTCAATCATAAAAGGTAATCTTTTTTCGCTAATTACAGAATTCGTTTTGTTCGGATTAATTTCATATCTTAGCGGATCAAGACACCTCCAGTGCATTGACTCTCACTATTCCAGCTAGTAACAGCTGTATCAGGGCGTTTTTCTGCTTTTTTATCTCATCAAGCTGTTTTTCGTGTAGGCTAATCTCACGATCTGCTGTGGATAAAATTTTGGCGATGGCGGCTTGCTCAGGTAGGGGAGGGAGATTAAATGTCATTTTAAGTAGTGTTTGCAGATCTATCCCTTTAACTGTAGAACCATTGCCTAGTCTTTCTAAATTGCTTCCGAGTTCAATAAAACTATAATATGCGAACTCAGTAGATACTAATTTATCATCAAGTATAATGCCTTTCATATCTTGATTGATTGCCATATCAACCATGTTAATAAAACCCCGTCCTAATCCCATTCTGGTTGCAACTATCAGATTGCCTTTTTGTATAATTTTTGAAGTGCTTTGCTGGACCGCATCTATGGTGATATGTTCAATAGAATCGTATTTTTGTTGTACCCCGTCCAAATCTTTTACTGTAACCCATGGGATGCTTCCCTTATAATAATGCTCAATGTTTCTTGGCGGCGTTCCACCACCAAAAACATTTTTGCACACATCCCCCAATCTTACCCTTTGCCAATCACCGCTAAAGCCGGGGAGGCGTTTTCTTCCTGTCATCAGATTCTGCATTAGCCATTGCTTCTGCCGCTTTTTCTCGGCGATAAGCTGTTCTTTTAATTCGATGGCGTTATCCCAGGTTGAGAGGATTTTAACAATTTTTTGTTGTTCTTTAATATTTGAAGGTATACAGACCAGGGTTTTATTGAATTCGTCCTGGACGAGCGTCTTATTTCTCCCTGCTCCACCAGGTGAGGCCAATTCAAGAAGATGCCTGCCGAACGGTGTCAAAAAAAACCTCAGTAAATAGTGTAACTCCACATTTCCTTTTGACTGCCACATTGGGAATCTGTGCGAAGCAATCATTCCTTTTTCATGGGTTGTAGTAATTCCTACGGCTTGCTCCCAGGCAAAAACAATATTAATAATTAAACAGTCCACCTCAACCCAAAAAACGGATTTATTCCCCAGGCCGCTTCCTGTAACGGGTTCTTTATGAAACAGACCTTTTCCATGAGAACGGATACCAATTTCCCGGTATTCATGATCAGGAATGACTTCTACGGGCTTTACCACCCTTTCGAGCAACTCACCCAATTCAGTTATGATCCAGTCGTCCGGATAACTTGCGTAATGCCTCCTTATGATAGAATGCTTGTTGCCGCTTTGCATAACCGTCTCCTTTGATTCATGCCGTCACTGAATTTGGAGTTCTTCCTATATTATGTTAGCTGATTTTCTCTCTAATTGCGAGACTTTTGTATTTTCATCCAGTGTTGGATCAGCATTTTGCACAATTAAATAACAGGCATAGCGCGAAAGCCCAATATACTCAATCTCACGTTTGGCGCCTTTTGCGAGATCGATCATTTTGCTGACGTTAGCAAAATGATCATCGACGTTAATACCACTTTTGGCACAGGATTCCACTGTTTTTTCAATTACGCTTACAAAATTTCGCCATTGTGTTATTTTTTGAATTACTCACAATCCCAACTCCTTTAGATATTTGGCCATCTGTGTTTCAACTTCGGCAAGTTCCTTTTGGATATTTGCAATATTTGTTTTTACCTCTTCAATATCCACCAGGGCTTCTTCTGCAAAAGTATCAACATAGCGTGGAATATTCAAGTTGTAGCCATTGGCTTTTATCTCATCAAGGGTTGCCACGCGGGCAAATTTATCAATATCTGTCCTGTTTTTATAGGCGTTTACGATATCCTCGATGTGCTTTGGCTCGAGACGGTTTTGGTTCTTATCTTTTCTATAGCGGAGGACGCCATTTTCATCCTTGCCGGAAGCGTCAATGAAAAGCACATCGTCACGATTGCGGTTTTTCTTGAAAACTATGATGCAGGCCGGAATACTGGTACCGTAAAACAAGTTGGCAGGCAGCCCGATAACCGCGTCCAGCAGATTTTTTTCGATGACGTTTTGCCTGATCCGGCCTTCCGAAGCGCCTCTGAACAAAACGCCATGGGGAGCTACCGCGGCAATCCTGCCGCCGCTTTTGAGGCTGGCTATCATATGCAGCAAAAAAGCCCAGTCCCCTTTACTGGCAGGCGGTACGCCCCAATCAAAGCGATGATATTTATCAAGGGACGCTTCCATCTTGAATTCTTTGCCTTTGCCGTTCATTGCCCCGCCGGTGTTAAAACCAGCCGCCCATTTGTCCTGGGAAAAAGGCATGTTGGCCACAATGACATCGAACTGCATAAGATTGCCGTCAGAATCCAGGTGCAGGGGATTGGCCAGGGTATCGCCCCACAGGATCTTGGCGTCCAGAATATCATGGAGAAACATGTTCATTTTCGCCATGGACCACGATGATCCATTCATTTCTTGACCATATAAGGTAAGTTTTTTGATCGCGTTGTTTTCCTTGGCCTGGGCGGTCTTTCCGGTCTTGATGAGCAGGGAGCCGGAGCCGCAGGTGGGGTCGTACATGGTATCGCTTATTTTGGGATCAACAATACGCGCCATTAGTTCCGACACTTCGGACGGTGTGAAGAAGGAGCCGGCTTTTTTCCCGGCCTGGCCGGCAAATTCGCCGATCATATATTCGTAGGCGTCGCCTATGGTATCTGCGGGGACCTTGCCTTCCTCCGGCTGGATAGATGAAGGGCGTAAATCAAGGGACTCAAAGTCCTCCAAAAGCTCCCTCAAGCGAGTATTCTTTTGCTTGTGATTGCCCAGCATGGCTTCACTATTAAAGTCTATACTTCTGAATACTCCTGCAAATAATGAGGGATTATCATCTTCTATGCCGCGTAAAGCCACATTGATGAGTTCCCCCAGATTATCGCTATATCTGTTGTCATAGAGCCAGTCGAAACTGTGCTCTTCCTTGATCACAAACGGGAGTCTGTCGATGGCCCTTTGCAGCCTCACCGGGTTTTCGTATGCTTTTTTTAAGTTATCGACCTTTTCTAAATATGTGTCGCTAAGATATTTAACAAACAGTATCGGCAATATGTAATCTTTATAATTAGCCGCGTCTATAGCTCCCCTGAATGTATTCGCGCCTCTCCAAAGAGCGGCCTCAATATCTTTTCTGGTAGTGGCCATCATTCTGTCCCCCCCGTGCATTTTTTTCTGTAATATTCTTTATGGCGGCAGCCATAAGCCTTTGATCTTCAGCAATCAAGTTGATCATCAGCTGTTTTCGTTTTTTGCATAGCAGCCACATCTGACCAATTGCTTCTTGTTTTTTATACTCTATGACAGGTATATTCAACTCAGCTAATGCTTTGATTGATATGGACTTAATAGGCGCAATGGAACCGACAATATTGCCGTTTAGCCAGGCGATGCCATGGTTTTCCAGTAAGCAGGCTATGTAGGAAGGGCAATAGTCCTTGAACACCCGGATAACAAAGAGGTTGCTCGAAAAGGTTGTATTTGATATATCCTCATTTATTAGCGTTGCTGCGTCCGGATTAAGGCGTTTAAGCAAAATATCGTTTTCCCGAATGAAGTAGTTCTCATCAACGGGAGTTGTCCTTTTGATTTCCGAGACACTTTGTATATTATTGAAAATCCCCAGATGATTGGGCTGAATAAAGTTGTATGTTATCATATCTGCTTTGTTTGCCGACTCAAGCTGCTTGGAATCAGGAATACCGTTTAATATGTCGGCAATTTTTCCGAGTTTAACATCTTTGAACGCGGTCATTTTTCACTCCCTTTCAACCGGCGACCGGGAGCATAAATGTATACAGGCCGCCCCAAAAAAGTATGCCAAAGCCGCTTCCATTGGGGAGAATGGCTTTGGCATTTAAACAAATTAACCTATTGGCGGGAACGGATATTACCGTGGCTCTCTTTTTGTTTTTTCTACCGTCTGTGCTGCGCATCACCGGCTTGGCGCCTTATTTCTCTGCCAATATGAATAGCGTCCTTATACTGTCTATTTTTCAGATGGAAAAGAACACGTCCAATCCGGCCAGTCGTCGCCTTTGCCCCGGTTGTTGCGCCAATGCAGCGCTTGGAGGTTTTTTAGTTCATCTGTTCCACCCTTGGCCACCGGCTGTACATGGTCGATTTCCCAGCCGTATTCAGAGTTGACGTTGCCGTAATCGGTGAATTTTATCCACGCGCCGCATTGGTCTTTCCTAAACTCGTTTTGGTTGTGTTTGGGGATGATGGGTGCTTTGCTCCATACTGCCAGTATCTTTAACTCATCAAAAGGTTCGTTCAGCAACGTGCGGTTTGGTTGATGTGTCATAGGCTCTCCTTTCCGAGATAAATCGCATCCACCAGCCAAACCACAAATACCATTGCATTGGAGTGTTATTTGGGATATCATGAGTTTGCACAAACACACGGGCTGATTTCAGCTGCAAGTCCTTGAATGGCCAGTTCTCGGACTTGTTTTTTTATCTCTAGTATTCGTGGTTTCAACCCTCTCTAGAAAAGGACTAAACCAATCACTACATAATTATACCAGAAAAAAATGCACTATCAATAGTTTATTTGCATGTTAACCATTAACATTTTCTCAGGAGGAACTTTTTTGTGTGTATTTGTGTTCGGCATGCTGTTATCAGCCCAAGGATGACGAAGGTTGTAGAGCCGAATTAGTGCGTTGTAATCGCTGACTTTGCCAATGGATTAGAAAACCTCTGCGGCTTGAAAGCCGCAGAGGTTTTCCATGAGTTTAAGAGAAATTGTTCAGTTTGAACGCAGTCAGTTATATTTTTGTAGAAAGAAGTACCGCTCTGTATGGCCTGGGATATTCTTAGCTAAATATTTTCACCTTGTTTATCAAACGTCTTTGCCCGGCCAGGAAGTATTCCTTTACCGATTGCCAGGAGATATCCTCAAGCATAAGCGGCATTACTTCCCTTTCGGCGTCATCGAAGTAAGATAGACTTTTAATCATGTGGTATAAATTGATATCTGCCCCCGGATACTTTTGTGGCAACACGGACAGCACTTCTTCAAGATCATAGCCCTTCCGGCAGATGCTGTATAAATCTATAAAGTCCTTGCGCGCTCCGCGACTGCTGATAGCCGCCCATTTCATTACAGCAATGTCTTTTAGAGAAGCTAAGCGAAACACGGGCATATCTTCCACAACAATCGGCGGTTCCAACAACGGGTTGGGATAATAGAGCCAGGTAACTCTAATATCGTTTATAAAGCCATGAAATGTGCCCTGCCGTGTCTCCGCAATCCTGATCCTACCCAGTAGCGATAAGCCCTTATACAATTGCTCCGGGTCAAAATCCTCTGGAGAAAACCAGTCAAAGTCAATAGATTTTCTGTGTCCCAGAATCAAGGCCAGAGCAGTGCCTCCCGCCAGGTAGCTTTTTGGTACCGGCATGTTTTCAACAATTTTGGCTAATAAATCTTGGCGGGGCCGGTTGAGTACATCCCAAAACACCGCATTTCTTCCTTTCTTAGGTTGAAATAGTTTTGCCAACACCTTGCTGTTTTTAAGGAAAGGGTTCTGCTATGCAAGACTGCTTCCCTGATGTTATCTTCGGGGTATGTTTTAAACAACCATTTCAGAGCCCTTTGGTCGCCTTCATTTAACAGCCGTTCTATGATCTGGACACTATTTCTTTGCACATCCATTTCCTGCGGATTCACATCCCAGAAAAAGGAGTAGAGTCCTATGGGAATTTTGTGTTTGCTATCCATATATTCATTTTGTCCTTTCTTATATCTATAATAATTATAGCATATTTGAGGTCATGATTCCATTATATGGATTAAATACCGGAGACAGATTTCTGAAAGTGTCTCAGGAATGACTGGATAGGGAAGTCCTAGTGACGCAGAACAAAATACCTGCCGTCTTGCCAATCCGGGGCGGCAGGTATTATTATTTTAATAATGGAAATAATTCCAAATTGACTAAGTTTTGAAGGGTTTTTAGTCTTTCTGAAAGCTATTTACAATACTGGCGCCACCTGCGGTATAATTAGGTGGTTAAAGAAAAATCTACTTTTAAGGATAAAGCTAGGAGTGAACCGGTTGAGAACACTGGGTTTGTGTATAGGGGCTTCCACCATCAGTTTGGTCTTGCTGGACAACAACGCGACAAACCAGATCAAGATCCTGGATACGAAGACAACACCGCACGAAGGGAATCCGCACGGAGCCATCTTGCGCCTGGTTGACCGGGATTTGCTTCAATCGGTCGATAGAATCGCCGTGACCGGGCGAAAATTACGAAAAAAGCTGAACGTATCCTCCCTTTCGGAACCGGAAGCGGTTGAATACGCCTACCGTTACCTCCGTAATTCCGGTCAGGAAGCAGACGTCATTGTCAGCGCCGGTGGTGAAACCTTCATGGCCTACAAGCTGGACGGCGCCGGCCGGGTGGTCGATGTGTTTACCGGCAACAAGTGCGCTTCCGGAACCGGTGAGTTTTTTTTGCAGCAGATTAAGAGGATGGACTTGAGCGTCGAGGAAGCGGTTTCTATCCCCGACCTGGAAAACCCGTATAAGGTTGCCGGGCGGTGTTCGGTATTCTGCAAGAGCGACTGCACCCACGCCCTGAACAAAGGCGCGCCGAAAGAACGGGTAACCGCCGGGCTCTGCGAGATGATGGCGCTTAAAGTAACTGAACTGTTGAAGAAAACCGAGCATGAGAGAGTCATGGTCGTTGGGGGAGCTTCCTCCAACACGGCTATGATTCATTTCTTGCGTAAAGATATCCCCCGGCTTTACATACCGGAGCACGCCAGGTGTTTCGAAGCCCTAGGAGCCGCCCTGTGGGCGTTGGAGGTCACAACCAAACCCATTCACGATCCGGAAGAACTGTTTAGCGGCAGTGAAGGGTCTTTTTCCCGCCTGCCCGCAATCAGAGATTTTCTGCCTAAAGTTACCTTCAAGGAGGCCATCCGCCAACGGGCTCGAGCAGGGGATGCGTGTATCGTAGGTCTCGACGTGGGCTCCACCACAACCAAAGCGGTGGTTATGAGGACTGCCGACCACGCCATCCTGGCCGGCTGCTATCTTCGCACCAACGGGGACCCGGTTAAGGCTTCCCGCGACTGCTACCGGGAGGTATACCGGCAGCTGGCCGCGCCGGTGCGTATCACCGGTCTGGGCGTAACCGGCTCGGGCAGGCAGATTGCCGGGCTCCACGCCCTGACCCCGGCCGTGATCAACGAAATCATTGCCCATGCCACGGCCGCCGTCTATTTTGATCCAAATGTGGACACCATCTTTGAAATAGGCGGGCAGGACGCCAAATACACCCTCATCACCAACGGTGTGGCCTCCGACTATGCCATGAACGAGGCCTGTTCCGCAGGCACCGGATCTTTCCTGGAAGAGGCGGCAAGGGAGTCCCTGGATATAGACACCGGGGAAATCGGCGGGGTTGCCTTAAAGAGCGAGAGGCCGCTTAACTTCAGCGACCAGTGCGCCGCATTTATCAGCAGCGATATCAAGAGCGCCATCCAGGAAGGAGCTGCCATCGAAGACCTGGCGGCGGGACTCGTTTATTCTATATGCATGAATTACAACAACCGGGTTAAAGGCAACCGTACGGTAGGTCAAAAGGTGTTCATGCAGGGAGGGGTCTGCTACAACCGGGCCGTCCCGGTGGCCATGGCGGCTCTTACCGGCAAGGAGATCATCGTACCCCCGGAGCCCGGACTGATGGGTGCTTTCGGTGTGGCGCTGGAAGTAAAAAACAAGCTGGCGCTGGGCCTTTTGCAGCTGATGGAGTTTGATCTGCAGGAACTGGCGGAGCGCGAGGTTACCTACGCCAATCCTTTCACCTGTAACGGCGGCAGGGAGAAATGCGACCGCAAATGCACTATCAGTATGATCCGCATTAAGGAAAAAGTGTACCCCTTCGGAGGGGCATGCAATAAGTACGTCAACCTGATCCGGGACCGGAAGAGCCCTGACGCAGGTAAACTCGACCTGGTCAGCTTGCGTGAAAAGCTGGTATTTGAAAAGTACAGCCTGGAGCGGGGCCGGCGCCTCTTGCCTCCCAATGGTAAGACTGTGTCTATCAACAGGTCGCTGCTGGTCAACACGCTGTTCCCGCTGTACTATAACTTTTTTTACGCATTGGGCTTTGAAGTGGTACTAAGTAAAGAGATCGACGCCGCAGGTATGGAGAGAAGGGGCGCGGAATTTTGCTACCCAGTGGAGATTGCGCACGGGGCGCTGGCCGCGTCAATCAATGCCGGCCCGGACATCGTATTCCTGCCTCACGTTGGTTCCATGCCGGTGGAAAACGGGATTGACAACAGGGTTACCTGCCCGTTTGTCCAGGCGGAGCCATATTACCTCAAAGCTGCTTTTGAAGAGTTGACAAACAAGATAGTATTGTGCCCCGTGCTTAAATTTGACAAGGGCTACCGGCAGGAGCTTGACGCGTTCGTGGCTGTGGGAAGGCAGCTGGGTATCCCGGCCAAATTCTCCAGGGAAGCTTTTATCCTGGCTGCCCAGGCTCAAGAGGACTTTCATCATGAATGCCGCGAAACCGGCAGGAGCTTCCTGGCCGAACTGGAACAGCGCCCGGGGGAAACCGCGGTGGTGCTGTTCGGCAGGCCTTACAACGCCTTTACCAGAAAGGCCAATATGGGTATCCCGCAGAAGTTTGCCACCAGGGGGTACCAGGTGATCCCCCACGATTTCCTGCCCTTCGGAGGTGAGGAGCCCTTTGAGGACATGTTCTGGGCGCTGGGGCAGACCATTCTAAAAGGAGCCAGGTTTGTCAAACGACACCCGCAGCTGTTTGCCGCCTATATTACCAACTTCAGCTGTGGACCGGATTCCTTTATCGTAACTTTCTTCAGAAACATTATGGGGCAAAAGCCTTCACTGACGCTGGAACTGGACAGCCACTCGGCGGACGCCGGGCTGGACACAAGGGTTGAGGCCTTTTTGGACGTGGTCGGGAGCTATATTAAAATCAACCGGCACAAACCGGCGGCGGACGCCACAGAATTTCGCCCGGCGGCGGTCGTCATGGAAGGCGAGCGGACCGTGGTGGTTGATTCGCATGGAAACAGGTATCCTTTAACCCACCCCAGGGTCCATGTGGTCATCCCGTCCATGGGCGATTTGGGTTCAAAGCTGATGGCCGCCACCTTAAGGCGCCTGGGCGTCAGAGCCACAGCGGCCGCTGCGCCGGCCTCCGGGGAGTCGAAAACCGGAAAAGGGTACGCCTCCTGCAAGGAGTGCCTGCCCCTGATCCTGACCGTCGGCAGTCTGATCAACTATATCCACAGCAGGGAGAATGAAGAGGAAATTCTGGTTTACTTCATGCCGACTTCCAATGGACCCTGCCGGTTCGGGCAATATAACATCCTCATTAAGAGCCTGATAGAAAAGCTGCGGCTTAAAGACGTAACCCAGATAACGCTCACCTGTGACAACAGCTATGCCGGCCTGGGCACGAACTTTTCCGCCAGGGCCTTTCAGGCGGTAATCATATCGGACGTTTTGGACGATATCTACAGCGCGGTGCTGACCATTGCCAGGGATAAGAAAAAGGCTCTGGCCGTTTTCGATAAAGTATGCGAGCAAATTATTGAAAGCGTTGAGAAAGACAGCTGGAAGGGCGTAAAGGAAACGCTGCGGCGGGCAGCCCGCGCTCTCAGCGCTATTGAAAGAGCTCAATCTATGGAGGAGACTCCTAAAGCGGCCCTGGTCGGTGAAATTTACGTGAGGAGGGACGCTTTCTCCAGGCAGTACCTGGTGGAGAGGCTGGCCCAACAGGGTATCATTCTCAAAGCAGCCCCGATCACCGAATGGATTTATTACTGTGATTACATGGTCAAGACCAACAAGAGCGGCAATGTAAGTAAAAAAGAGCTTATCGGCAGCTACATCGAGGGGTTTTTTAAAAATTCTTTTGAGCGTACCATCAAAGGTATCTTTGCCCGGTCCGGCTTCTACGAGGCCCACCTGGTCGATGTCGACAAGATTATCAAAAACGCCGCCGGCCTGGTCAGCCCGAGCCTGACGGTGGAGACAATCCTGACCGTAGGTACCGCCATCACGGAAATTGTGGAAGAGGTGGCCGGGGTTATTTCCATCGGGCCGTTTGGCTGCATGCCCAGCAGGATCGCCGAAGCAATAATCGGCGCCAGAATGGATGAGCATAAACCCGAAATCGCGACAGACAAAAACCTGGTGGCCAGGGTTATGGAGCAGTACCCGACACTGCCGTTTTTGGCTGTGGAGACAGACGGGAACGCATTTCCCCAGGTCATCGAGGCCAGACTGGAAATATTCTGCCTGCAGGTGGAAAGGCTGCACAGCCGTATTATGGAGGTCAGGGGGCTTCAAACTGTTAATTAAAATATAGAAATTCACTTCCTTTTAGGGACAAAGTTTCCACGAAGCTAAGTGATTAGGCAAAGAAAAACGGAATTACGTACAGGACGGTTTAAGGCGGAAAAATTACCTGTTCTCGCCAAAATTTAACAGTGGGAAAGGGAATAAGGTGGAACAGGCGAATATAACTGTAGAATAAGAGTAAAAATTTGTCTTCGGGGAAAGGGTGAACACCTTGGAAGAAAAGATGTTTAAGCGCCTGCTGCTGGCCGGCGAAGGTGACGAGGATATTGATGAACTGATTGCGCTCGGGTATTTTAAAAATATGGAAGGGACGATCTGCCGGACCAACAAATACCTCGAAGAAACGGGGACATTTATCGACGCCAGGAAGGAGTCCCTCTTCGAAGCCGTAAAAAAACTGGGCAGCGCCGAAGATATCAACAAGACCATGGAACTGGCGGGAATCAAGGATTTTCTCACTTTTGTTTTTGTCGCCGAGGAACTGGTCCAGGACGGCAGGTTGGTTAAGGATAAGGTTAAAAACTGCCTGATCAAGTAATTCAGGTAAGAACACTGTCATGTCAGCAGTAAGTAAGATGGCAGCCAGCGTCATTGCCATGCCCGCTGAGCAGGTAAGTTATTAGTAGTATACGGGATAAATGTATGGATTCTGCGGCTCTTCCGCTGGGCTAAAAGAATTGATTGTAATTATGGGCACAGTACTGTCATTGTATTTCCCTGTTTTAATTATTCCCCTGATGATCAGCCAGCTGCCTTCTTTAAAATCGGCTGTATTCCCATATTCGCATAAAAACCCGCCCAATGAAGCGTCGGCGGAACAACATGTAATGATATAACGGCCCAGCACAAACTGGTTAGACGGCATGCCCTGTTCTTTAAAGACAAAGCCCAGCATGGTTATTTCCTTGCCGGCATATTGTTCGGGGAACATATACGTCTCTTTATTTACAATAGTAAAGTTTTCTTCTGTCACCTTGATCAGGCCGGCCTTACGTATTTCATCGATTTGCTCCTGCGCAGGGCTTTGCGCTTGCGGAGCAATCGGCGCTGCAGAGTCATAGGTGGTATTTGCTGAACCTGATTGCACGGTTGTTGCCGGTTGCGTGCTAAGGTTCATTCCTTTATTGGCGGCCAGGTTAGCGTCCAGGGCGCTGTTGGGCAGAAGAAAAGCCATTGCCAAAGTGAGCAAGAAAGGGAGATAGGCAAGTTTGATTATGTCCTGGCTGAAATTGGAGCGGCTATGGTCAAATGCTGATCGCCGCAATGAACTGCCGGCCTGCGCCAGAAACATAATAAATATTATAATTGCCGCTATTTCGGTAAGCCGCTCATAGCGGGGGTTAATATAGAAAATAATGTTATTGCTTCTCATAAGCCAAAACAGTAAAGCGCTGAATCCCAACAGGATTAGGGATCTAATAAAACCCTCTTTGTTGATTCTCATTTACATCACTCCAAAAAGGTTACATAATTGATCAGATAAGTACCGGCTAAAACCAGCAGAACAACAATTGAGACGAGCAAAACCACAAAACGGGCTCTAAAGGCGTGAAGCAGCATTAAAAGATTTTTGACATCAATCATAGGTCCGAATACCATAAAAGCCAGTAGTGAACCGGCAGTGAAGTTTGCTGAAAACGATGCTGCGATAAAGGCGTCTGCCGAAGAGCAAACAGAGACTCCAAAGGCGAAAGACATCATTGCCGCTATGGAGGAGAGTGAATCCTGTCCGATATGAAGTAGAATGTCACGTGATAAAAAAATTTGGGCAATTGCAGCCAGGGCGGCTCCCATAATCAGATATTTGCCCATGTCAAAAAACTCATCGCAGGCAATCGGGAAGGCGCTAATCAATTTATTCAAAAAAGCAGCGCCGGAGTGATGATGATTGTGTGAGCAGCCACAGTCACAGTGGTTTTGGAGCATACCTGCTCTTAATGCGCTTTGATCATACAGGCAACTAATTAACAATCCAGCGATGAACGAAACGAAAAAGGCCAACTCCAGCCGGGACCATACCATTTGGTGGTTGCCGCTGAACGCAACCGCTGTTGATGAAGCGACTACAGGGTTAATGATCGGCGCTGCCAGCATAAAAGTAATGGCGCTGTACAGAGGGACGCCTTTGCTTACCAGTCTGCGGGCGACAGGTACAATGCCGCATTCGCAAACGGGAAAAATTACTCCTATAAAGCAAGCCAGAAGGATGTTTAGAATTCTGTTTCGGGGCAAAAATTTGCTTATTGCCTCCTCAGATACAAAGTTTTGCAGAAAAGCCGACACAAGAACACCAATAAGAATAAATGGAAGAGCCTCAATAATAATACTCAAAAAAACTGTCTTGAAATTTAAAAAATTTGACCATGATATGTTTACTTTTTCTATAATCATCATGGAGTTAAAATATATTGTCTTAGTAAAAAAATTGAGTAGATGCCAGGTAAGGTATGTGCAAAACAGGAATAAAAAGAAAGAGTATGCGATCTTTTTGAAATTAACAGTTAGTATACGCAATTGCCTCCCACCTTTATTACGCCTCGTCCGTCAACAACCTCTGATCTGGGAAAATGAAAGGAGAACCCGCCGGAGTCCTCCTCCCAACATAATTTTCCATTGCATTTATAAGCCATTTATTTCAAGGCCTCTTCTAAGGTTTTCATGTTGCGTTCCATGATATTTAAATATGCGTCCAATTCCATGGGGCCTGAAACTACCGGGTCCAGGATGAACACTTTTGCCCCGGTTTCATTAGCGATGGTTTCTGCGGCTCTTGCGGAATACTGGGGTTCTGTGAAGAGAGCGTTTATTCCGGATTTCTTAATGATTTGGATTGTGTCGGACAATTCAGCGGCACTGGGCTCGGAACCAGGCTCCCTTTCGATCACAGCGGTGATGTTTAAGTTGAATTCGCTGGCAAAATAAGGGAAAGCTTCGTGAAAAGTGATGATGTCCCTTTTCTCCACACCATCCAGAGCCTGGTGCATCTTCGCTCGCAGTTCTTCCAGTTTTCCAACGTAAGTTGTGGCATTGGCGCTGTACTGGTCGGCATGATCCGGGTCAAGCGTGGCGAGTTGCATCCCAATATTCTTTTCTTGTTGAATGGCATTCGATATGCTGACCCAAAGATGAGGGTTGTCACCTTCCTCACCATCGCCTGTTATCAGTGGTATGTCTTTGCTAGCGTCAACAATTTTCAATTCCGGTAGCTGACTGACTACCTTATCCATAAATGCCTCCATACCGGCGCCGTTGATCACGAATATTTGAGCTTCGCTGAGAGTTTTCAGGTCTTCCGGCGTGAACTGGTAGTCATGCAAGCATCCCGTAACGGGTTTGGTCATATTGATAACTTTTACCCCTGGTACGTCTTTGGTAATATTTATGGTTGCTATGTACATAGGGTAAAATGACGTGACGATGGTCAGCGGCTTACCCTCCGCTTCTTTTTCCGCCGCCGGAGGTGTTTGTCCCTGGCATGCTGATAAAAAAACAGCAACGCTTGCAAGTAAAGTGACAATCAATAACAGTGATACCGGTTTGCGCATTTTATTAACTTCCTTTCATAATTACTTATTAACCATCAGGATATAAATGTTGCCATAACGAATGGATTGGACCACATATGCCCTTCCTCCTTCCAGTATTTTGCTGTCATCCACCTGTAAATAGTATTACATCCTAAATAATAATATACTTATTTACCGGTTGATATTACTATAACTGGCAAAATAATAATCGTCAAGTATCTGTTAAATTTTAGAAAAATTTTTATAGGGAAAATAACATGCCTGCCGGTTCAAAGATGTAAATTGGACCGCAGGTTAATGCATAAATCGCATTCGGTATTTGTTTTTATGAAAATTTTGATAAAATATTGCAAGGATATTTGCTAATTATGCTGAATTTACCTGTTAATTACAGGATTTGAGGCGCTTAATTTGAACCATGCGGACATGAAAAATAATTTTATCATTATTCTCTTGATAATTATGATTATATCTAACGCTTTTATGCTGCGATCCATATTAAATCTTGGTCAGCCGGTGATAAATGTTTCTGTCCCGTCGGAAACACCAATATCTCAAGTTGAATACAAGAATGGCCCATATATCTTGTCTTCATCCGGCGAGAACCTGTGGGTAATGAATCCCGAAACAAGAGTCATTAAACGTTTTAAAATTGCCAAAAACAATTCTGGAGCTGAGGTCATTGAGGAGGTTACCGCTTACCAATTAAGCAGGTAGGAGAGAGAAGGATAAGGTCTTTATACGGGCGCTTGCTCTGGTTAAACTGTAGAATCGATTAAAAGTAACACTTTTTAGTTGAGAATGAGTGAACTAAATAAAGGGGATGATGTATTAAATGGACAATAAGACTTTTTATGTCAAGATAAAAAAGAAGAAGCTTCTGACCAATCTTAAACTCAATGACATATACCCCAAACAACGCTTAATCGATGAGTTTCAAAGCGTTGTTGAAGAACTGGAAAAACAACCGGATGATTTTTTCCTTATCGACTTTATTACCTCGCCTTCTTTTTGTCTAACTATAACTTCATTTAAAGAGATGGAAAAACAATAAACTCTAAGTTTGATGTCTTTCTTCGAAATTGAGGCTAGAAGGTGGGAGTGAAGTGGTGAAAGCGCCAAATAAAATTGAGACCTGGCAGATGGTAGCCCCTGGTAAAATGGAGAGGGCCACTATTGACGTTCCCGAACTTAAACCGGGTGAGGTACTGGTTGAAATAGCCGGCTGCGGCATCTGCCACTCCGATATCAGATACTTCTATGGCTGCATGCCGATGGTGACGCCACGGACATTAGGGCATGAAATTAGCGGCACTATCGTTGCCGGCGATACCGATCTCATAGGTAAAGAGGTCATCGTCCCTGCGGTTATGCCGGACAATACCTGTCCTATCTGCAAGGCCGGGCGGGAGAACCGGTGCTTATCGGCGAAGATACCCGGCTACACTATGGGCATCTATGGCGGCAACTCCAGCCACATAGCTGTGCCCTCAGCAGATTTGTGCTACATCAAGGAGAAAAATGGAATACCACTTTCGCACCTCGCCGTGGTCGCCGACGCTGTCGCTTCTACCTATCAGGCGGTAAAAAGAGCGGATGTGCAGCCGGGAGACCTGGTGATTGTTGTCGGCGCCACAGGGGGCGCGGGTATCTACGCTACCCAGATCTGCGCTGCGATGGGCGCAAAGGAGGTCATCGGCATTGCCCGTAACCAGGCGAAGCTCAAGAGGGCGCTTAAATTTGGCGCCACCCACGTCATCAGTAGTTTGAATAAGACCGCCAAGGACGTGCGCAACGAATTTAACGCCTACTGCATGAGCAAGGGTATATCACCCTTTTACGGCTGGAAAATTTTAGAGTGGACAGGCGTCGCGGAGGGGCAGGAAATAGCCCTGGAGCTACTGCCTTTTATCGGCAAGCTGGTGATCGCCGGCTACGGGATGCATAAGAACGAGCTCTCCCTATCCCGGCTGATGGCTCTTGACGCCGATGTTGCCGGCACTTGGGCCTGCCTGCCCAAGTACTACCCGGAAGTCCTCGACATGGTGCTCAGCAGGACAATCCAAATTGAGCCATTTATAAAGATCATACCGATGAGCCGGATCAAAGAAGCTTATGAAGAAACGCGCCGGGGGAGCTTGATGCATAGAATTGTACTAACCCCTGATTTTTAGCCGAGCTGGATATAAATATGAATTAATTTTAGAAAAGAAACCATGGATAGGAGTTTAAGAGTGGAGAGGTATTTATGGAATTTAGTAGCGTTAACTTTTATTATTCACTTAATAGATACACTTTCTTACTCGGTTAGACTAAGCGCAGTTAAGAGCGGACAGTTTGCATTATCGACCTCCCTTTTCAATGTTTTTGTGCTCATCTCGCGAACAGCCAATATGCTGCAAGGCCCGCTAATTGGAGGGCTAATCGGCGTAAGTATTGTAATAGGCGTTGATCCGGTTAACGAAATAAGCAAAGTAATATTTGCTTCGACAGGCGGCACATTGGCCGGTATAATCCTGATCCCAACATTTCTTAGGGTTTTTCACGCCGCAGTAGCCAGGCTGGAGTCAACCGGCTCACTACCTTTACTCGTAATCCAGGGACTCAGTATCAACAATATAAAGCTGATTGCCAAAAACAGTATATTGCCATCCAAACAGACATTTGAAAGTATTCGGTGGCACGATATACCTAAAAGGTTACTAATTTTTAACACATTGCTTACAGCAATTTACACTGTCGGGGTGCTGGCCGCTTTCTATTCTGCAACGCTTGTTGCTCCAGAGTATCAGTTGGCGGCTTCTTCGTCCTCAGGAATGATCAACGGAGTAGCTACAATTTTACTGACCTTGGTTGTTGATCCCAAAGCCGCAATCATTACTGATCAGGCATTTAGGGGGGATAGGCCATACAGCGATGTAAAAACACTGGTTGTTTTATTAATCGGTACAAAATTGTTAGGTACGTTATTAGGGCAGATCATCCTGACGCCCGCTGCAAGTTTGATAGCGCACTTTTATCAATAGGATTCTTTACAGTGCTCCAAGAGACGAAAACGCAACGGTACCGTCTTGTGTTTGAATATAATAATGCTATAATTATGTACAAGAGAGGAGGTGCCTCTGTGCCGCAGATCAGACCGATTACGGATTTGAGAAATACCAACGAAATCTCGGACATTTGCCACGCCAAGAAAGAGCCGATTTTCATTACAAAAAACGGGTATGGCGATCTGGTAATTATGAGCATTGAAACTTACGAAGCCATGCTGGAAGAACGGGAGCTTGACACCGCCATCGCGGAAGCCGAAGCCGAGTATGCGTCTGACAGCCAGCTGTTCGATGCGAGGAAAGCCCTCTCCACATTAAAGAGGCGGCACTTTGGATAAATACGCCGTAAAATTGCTTTCCCGTGCCTATCGGGATTTGGAAGGCATCTAGGCCTACATTGCCGAAATACTGCTGGAGCCGAGTACGGCGCAAAAACTGCTGGACGCGCTAGAAGAAGCAATCTTCAGTTTGGAGGAACTGCCCCAGCGGGGCGCCCCAAGAAAAAACGGTGCGTATGCCAATAAAGGCTATCGCCAGCTTTTCGTCAAGAACTTCACCGTGATCTACCGTGTTGACGCGGCCAAGAAACAGATTGTTATCGTGACGGTGCGGTATTCCAAAAGTCAATTCTGATAAAATCACATAGCATACTCAAAAGCAGTCCATTCGTGGGCTGTTTTTGGGAATACGCAAGGAGAAATAGCCGGAGCCAGGAGACCTGCTTTGAAAGAACCCTGATTTCCGCTGGCGCTGAAAACACATTTGCGTCAAGCTGTGACGCCACACAGGTTATGGGTGGTGACGGGGTCAACCGTTTTTTTACCCGATCCAAAACATTTTTGAAGTCGCCAAAACGGATTTCATCGCAGGAGGGACCCTGGAAGCCTGCAGGCTGGTAGTATTTAGAAGCGGTCTCAAGCTGATGGCTAAAGACATGCAGATGCCTCGCCGGGTTATAAGCAAAACGCTGGGTGTGCCGGTACCGACGGCCGGTCCTGTTGAGAAGAAATTAACACTCAGCAAGGAAAATGTCCTGGCTATACTGGGCGAAGACTACAGGGTAAACCAGGGTCTGCATATGACCTTTGGCGATATCAACGCTGATGACGAGGGTCTGGGCAAGGTAATCGATGCTCTCCAGGAAAAGGGACTTGTTATGACCTACCGGAACAGGAAAGGTGTCGTAGAGCTTGTGAAGGCCAATTATAAAGGTTTGAAAAAAGCCTATCCCAAAGAACACTACAGGTGGGCGCCGGAATTTGTAAACTCCGCACGCGTAGCTCCCGTGACGCGTAGTATTCAGCTGCCTGATTTATCGGGCGGGTGAAAATCAAAGGACGCTGCACGAAGATAGCCGCCATTCCGATTGAGCTGCGCCCGGTGCTTTGCCGGCTGTTGAGCCGGACAGAGGTTGAGCATGAAGTCTGCCCGAGCCAGGGTGAAATATTGTAATAATGCCGGGG
Organism: Pelotomaculum sp. FP; assembly: GCF_004369245.1. Lineage (NCBI taxonomy): Bacteria > Bacillati > Bacillota > Clostridia > Eubacteriales > Desulfotomaculaceae > Pelotomaculum > Pelotomaculum sp. FP. The sequence continues at coordinate 71,951 of NZ_QFGB01000015.1, forward strand.
ACAGGATGTTACACGGTCCCCGGTTACATTACCAGCAAAGGCTGGAAGCATGTTGCCAGACTCAAAACGTTGGAAAGATAAATCAGCCGAGATTAATTTGGAAATTAGACCACTTGGGGGGAAGGAATTGCAGAATGAAGTAACCACAGATTTAGCGTCTGCTTGCCAGGGAATTTACAGAAGACTGTTATATTGACGTTATTTTATCCGAGCATCCGGAATTAAAAGTCTTATCGGAGCACCGGTATAAGTTAATGTCTCCAATAGATATTAACGGCATAAATCCGGTACTGCATGTTTTATTGGAAGCTGTTGTGGAAAAACAATTGCAGGATAAAAATCCACCGGAAACAAAGGAAACGGTGGAAAGATTGGTAAAGGAAGGATTCTCCGGTCATGCGGCCAGGGCAGCCTTAGCTTCTCTGCTGATACCCTATATATTTAAAGCGTTGAAAGAAAAGGAACCCTTTAATGAAGAGAGTTTTGTAAACCGGGCTGGGGCGTACGCTCGGAAAGGCGGGGTGTAATGACCGTTGCCCTTGTGGAAGCGGCAAAAAATATAAGAAATGTTGTGAAGAAGTCAGGGAGTATCTGGAAGTAAACCACGGTACCGGTATGCTCATACTGGGTAAGGAATGAGGGAAATATTTGCAATCCCTACAATCGAAGGTGTTTACCATGTCAGACGCCCCCTGCAGTGGTTAAAACAGCAGCTCACCAAGAAGCCGCAGACTTTCCAGGAGCTTCATCCACAAAGATCAGTTGCTGGCAAAAGTATGAGAAGCCTCTGGAGCTTTCGGAATTACTACAGCAAAACTTCATACAGTACGACGGTACCGGTCCGGTGCCCAGCCAAATCCAAAGTTACCTAAGCACTAACTTTAAAGATCTTCGTGAGCTAGATAAAGAAGACCCCAGGCCACAGGCTAAAGCCAAGTACCGCTGGTATGTACCGGATCCCAAAAACAAGTTGACTTAGAGAAACTGCGTGCGCGAATTTGCTTTCTATATGGAAGAAATGAAGAAAAGCAAGAAGAAATTAAAGCAGTTCCGTACCGAGGCCATCCGGGCCGGCTTTAAGAAGGCCTGGGGAGATAAGGATAAGGATTATCAAACTATCGTAGACATTGGCCAGCGTCTGCCGGAAAGCCTCCTGCAAGAAGACGGCGATTTCATTTTATAAGCATATCATTGACTGGCTGCTGCATTGTGTTATGATGTAATTACATCATTAGGGAGGATGATACAATGCTGTTAAGAACACAAATTATGCTTGAAGAATCACAACACCGTTTTTTAACTGAAGTTGCCAGATTGAAGGGTATAAGTTTATCTGAGGTAATCCGGCAGTTGATCGAGGAAAAGCAGAGAGAGATTTCACTGGCCCAGGCTGAAGGAGCCGTGGATATGAGTAAGGGTGCTGTCGCTGGAGATGGTGGTAATGTTCACCATGACGAGGTTTTATATAAATGAGGCGAATATTCATTGACACTGGCGCCTGGTATGCGCTAAAGGATTCAAGTGATCCTCACCACCAGGCGGCCATTGATTTTTTTACCAGTATGCGGGGTCAGGTCTTATATTTTACATCTGATTATGTTGCTGACGAGGCCATTACCTTGGTAAGGTACCGGTTAAAAAACCATCGCGTCGCATCTGAAATGGCCCGCGAGCTTTTTACGGAAAAGGCGGCCAAAATGATCTTTGTCTCTTTGGATCATCACGACAGGGCACTTGAGATCTTTGCCAAATTTAGCGATCAGGAGTTTTCCTACACTGATTGTACGAGTTTTGCAATAATGGAAGCCATGCATATCAATGAAGCACTGGCCTTTGACAGTCATTTTAATTTTGAAAAACTTGGTTTTAGTCAGGTAATAAAGGACAGGTGCCCCCTTTTTCCAGCGACGGCAAAAAGATATTTCCCGTTTTCAAGTAATAGCCAAAATAAGCCCCCGTATTCCAGCGATGGCCTTTGAGCTTTGGTTTTTCCCGTATATCGTGGATACTTTTTCCATCAAATTGCCTCGATTTAGGCCCACCTGCCCCCTCCCCACAAATAAGTAATATACCCAGTAGATACAGTATCATGGTGAAGCATATTCTAAAAAAGGATCCTAAACAAACTTTTAGACGTCACTAATGTAGTGAATTTTTTAAAGGGGGAGAATGGTTTGATGAGGTTTAAGAAGAGTGCTTTTTTTGTACTGCTGGTGGTTGTTTTACTTGCGGCAACCAGCGTTGCCTTTGCAGCTGATCCTGAGACTAAAGCGCCTCCGGGAGCAAACGAGCCATTCAAAGAAGCAGGCATTGAGTCTTTGCTTTACTTGCAGGATTGGGGGTGCGACATAAATTATGCGGGTGACGGTTACCTGAATATTACCGGGTTCACCCAGGCTCGGCAGACAGTGGATTACATCATGGTCAGGCTGTATCTACAGCGCTGGGACGGCAGCAATTGGGTCGATATGGCGAGTTGGCCCTTTGAGCGGCATGCAGACTCCTATGCAGGCGGGGCCAAAGGACTGCAGGTGACAAAAGGCTATTATTACAGGGCAAAGGCTGTGCACGGCTTGACCGAAAATGGTTATAACGAGTCGGCGTCATCTTATTCCGGATATATTTATGCGAATTAAATAAGGACGCGTTAGGCGCCCTTTCACATGGATTCGATTATTTTCATGGCATCTTCTTTCGGGATAGCTCCTTCCAGCGTATAGATTACACCCTGTTTTATCCAAAAAAGTTTTATCGAATTATTTTTAAAAGTGACAAGCTTGCCGTTGTTTTCCCCGGCAATAAAATCTTCTACGGTGGTGTCTTCCAGGTCGTAGCCGTATCCTTGCGCGTATTCGCCGGGTGTGTTAACCTGCGTAAACAAGAAGTAACTTGCATCAGAGCCGGTAAAACGCATCGTAACTTTTGCAATTGGTTTTACCATTTCCTGAAATTTGACCGTATCAAGTATAAAACCAGGAGGCAAATATTCAGGAATCACCAGGGGGTAAGGAGAAGCCAACCTTGCTTCATCTATTGAAACGGCTATTTTCTGTCCGATATCAACTTCCCTGATTCCCTCACCGGGCGGGGTCTGGCCGGGTTCATTATGTTTGTATTCAGTCCGGACATTCATCTGGGTGCCGCTGAGCAGGGTCTCAACAATATTCACTATTTTTACACCTAACGCTCTGGCCTTTGTTGGGAAAGAGACGGAAATGGTTCCGGCTAATAGCAGCATAATACCTGCCGCTATGGCCAGGCGCATAGGCAATGCCTTCCTTTCGCAAAACCAAGAATGTTGGATTAACGCCCATATCAACGCTTATCGCTTTTTCGGTGGAGTCACTCGCATTTTGGTACCGGACAACTTAAAAACTGGCGTGGAGAAAGTGACGAAAGGCGAAACAATTTTCAACAAGACCTATCAGGAGCTGACTGAACATTATGGCACAGCGGTTATTCCATGCAGAGTTAGGGCTCCCAAAGATAAGCCGACGGTTGAAGGATCGGTCGGCATTATCTCGACATGGATACTGGCTGCTCTGCGTAATCAGCAGTTTTTATCGCTAAGTGAGCTAAATGCTGCCATCCGGGAAAAGCTACTAGCTTTTTTAGAGAAGCCCTTTCAGAAGAAGGACGGGAGCAGAGCCACATTTTTCGTGGAAGAAAAGCCATTTTTGCTGCCATTGCCCTTAAAGCCATTTGAGTTGGCGACCTGGAAGATTGCCACTGTTCAGTACAATTACCATATCAGTGTGGACACCCAGAATTATTCGGTACCGTTTGAATACATCAAGCAGAAAGTTGACGTCAGGATTACCCGTAATGTGATTGAGGTTTTCTTCCAAGGCAATCGCATTTGTTCTCATCCCCGGCTCTATGGTAGGAGCAATCAATACTGCACCTTAGAAGCCCATATGCCGCCGGATCATCAAAAATATATGACCTGGAATGGCGACCGCTTTAAATCCTGGGCAGCCAAAATCGGTGAGCATACAAGCGCTGTCATTAGCTTGTTTCTAGGGAGTCACAAAGTCGAGCAGCAGGGCTACAAGGCTTGTATGGCGCTTTTGAAACTGGCCGACAAATATTCTATGGAACGCCTTGAAGCGGCCTGCACCAAAGCATTATCCTACACTGCACAACCTAGCTTGAAGAGCATTCAGGCTATCTTAAAATCCGGTCAGGACAAGCTGCCGAAAGAGACCCCACCCCATTCCTCCTCTGAATTTGGACTCACACGAGGAGCCAATTACTACAGCAGGAGGATGGAAAATGCTAAACGATTCAACCGTAACCAAACTTCACGAAATGAAGCTTAGTGTCATGGCTGCAGCATTTCGTGAACAGCTTAAAAATGCAAACCTGTCTGACATGGCTTTTGAAGAACGCTTTGGTCTGCTAATCGATGCCGAATGGGCAGCTCGTAAAAACAACCGACTGTCGCGACTGATCAAAAATGCCGGTTTTGCTTTCAATGATGCGTGTATTGAGAACATTGAGTATCACGACGACCGTAAACTCGACAAAGCGCAGATTATCCGCTTAGCCAGCTGCAACTATATCCAGGAAGCCCATAACATCATAATCCTTGGTGCCACGGGCAGTGGAAAAACCTACATCTCAAATGCTTTAGGCATGGCTGCCAGCCGGAACTTTTACACGGTTAAATATGTACGGCTTCCGGATTTGCTGGGTGAATTGGCCATTGCACGCGGTGAGGGGACTTACCGTAAGGTTATTAAGGCTTACAAACAGGTAAAGCTGCTAATTTTGGACGAACGGCTTCTGTTTCCGCTAAAGGAAAGCGAAGCCCGCGATCTGCTTGAGATTGTTGAGTCCCGTTACAAAAAAGCTTCTACCATATTCTGTTCCCAGTTTGAGATCGGCGGGTGGTATCATAAAATTGGCGAACCGACACTGGCCGATGCTATTTCTGATCGTATTGTGCATGATTCCTATACCATTTTTATCGACGGTAAAAACTCTATGCGGGAGCGCAAGGGTATTGCCGGCAGATAATTAAACCAGCCTTACGGCTATTGAGGGCTCTGCCCTCAAACTCCCGAGGTTTATCGCTTAGTTTTCCAAGGAGAGTGATGTTATGTTGCTTTTAACAAAAAAGAGCGACGCCCACCGGCATCACTCTCCCCGCAAAACTCGTAAGCCGCTCGGGTCACTCCTCAGTGTTGCCTATCCTGTCTGTGAGTAAAAGCAATGTAAGCGTAGCACCGGTACTTATAAGCTGTCAATGTTAAATCTGTGCGACGCAAGTGTCCAGTTTCTGCGACGTAGCTGTCCAACAATGGCGGCTCAGGGTGTCCAATGCCGCCGACATATTCAGCCTGAAAGAAAACCTGTATGGTAACAGAGAAAAAAATGCTGGAGGCAATTGTCAGCCTGGCTGATAAATGTGGACACAGGAGAACTTCCATCTGGACTTACACGAGGGAAGGGGTGTACCTCACCCGATTTGATGGACACGCGAAATGGCTGGTACCAACAAAAAAGGGACCAGTTTCCTGGCCCCCATTACTGTTCTTTAATTTTTTAGTTCTTAAAAAGCAATACCACTTATTGCTTGATTAGTCAGTGGATTTTATTTCCTTAGGATATCCTTTATAGATTTTGAATTCGCCAATAACAGTCTCACCATCAACGGCATACAACGGTATTATCTTAATGTCAGGGGCCTTACGCTGCAGTTCCAAAGCTTCCTCCGGCGTTTTAGGCATTACTCCATTTAAATCTACAGATTTAATGTACCCCTCAGTGCCGTCCACGCCTATTGCAAGAATTAAATCCGGCTCTGTTTCTATGGAAGTAGCTTGTGTATTAGAGCCATATGTCTGACCATTCAAGTTCTTAGGATAATGGGGAGCATCGCTTGGACTGGAGAATGCGGGGCCAAAACTAATTATCCCTATTGTTAAGCCAGCAACTATACCAATACAAATAATTACTATTCTTCCTACGAGCGACTTAAACCACATTTTATTTCCTCCTTTACTGACATAAGACATTTGGAGTCCTGTATGTTGAGTATTGATTATATCCGTTGCCGTTCCAAACTTGTGTTAAGCCTTTAGAGTAGTAATATTGACCATTAATACCTCCGGACGGGAGTACTTGGTATAATCCATGAACAGTTGAGGTATTATATACCCAATTCGAAGCATTATATATTGCGCCACTTGAATTATACATGAAAGCTTGGGCACCCAAATACCCTGATGGTACGTTTCCCGCAGTGCTTCTTTCAATATAAGTTGTGGCTTGCACACCACCACCAGTTAGGAAAGCTTCAGCCTGGTTGCGGTACGGGTAACCATAAACGGTTCCAATGTCATACCAATCACTAGTTACTGCATATGCTGCTACACCTATTGAAAGAAGGATACCCAGTATGAACGAGCAGAACATGACTTTTAGTTTTCCTCTAAGCAATCGAAATCCCCCTCTTTTATTCTGGCCGCGGTAAACCAGTTCTTTTATGGAAATTACCATAAATTGCATTATCATTCTGCAAAAAAGTATCGAAATGCTGACCCCCTCAGAATATTAAATATGCGCACTCATTGGAATTACCTCCTTAAAGCATTGCTTACACCCCCTACAAAAAGATTGCTTTGCATGCCTAAAAACGCATTCACTATTAAGACGAATGAAAACGGCTTTTGGATCCATAAATTAGGAAAATATTTATAAAAAATTTTCTAAAAAAAGGATCCTAAACAAATTCTTAGACGTCCTAATGTAGTGAATTTTTTTAAAGGGGGAGATTGATTTGATGAGGTTTAAGAAGTGTTCTTTTTTTGTATTGCTGGTGGTTGTTTTCCTTACGTTCAAGTTTGACACTTTAAATTTAGAAATCCCCTAATACCAAGGGTTTGAAGGCAATATCAACAGACGTACCACTACACTCCTTCCGTTTCAGGAAAGAGCGTTAGGTCAATATATTCTGGTTTTTCGGGTTCTTTCGAAGGTTTGTTTTTGTTCTCCAACTTCATGATTTGCATAGGCGGGCGAATGCTTAACGCTCTAAAAGCTTCATTAGCCTTACCAACCAATTCAGTACGGCACAAGTACCGGTCTTCTCCGATAGTCATCTCAACAGCCCTTAGCTGCTGCAAATCACGTAACAAATAAAGGTACTCAACTTCAATATTTTTCTCAAGAAGCTTTCTTCGCAGGGCTGATTCCAGTACCAGGGCCAGGAAACAAACCATAATGTGACCACGTACCCGGTTGTCTTTCCAGTGATAAACCGGTCGTAAATCCAGACTGGATTTAATCTCCCGGAAAGCCCGTTCCACCCGCCACAGGTCCTTGTAGGCCAGGGCTACCTCTGCCGTGTCAAGCTGAGAGTTGGTGCGAAGCACATACTTACCGTCATAGCGGGCTTCTTTTTTAAGGAGTCGCTGGTTAATACCAACGACGGCGTCTTTAT